>NZ_LSJO01000609.1:0-1274 GCF_001556735.1 Sphingomonas sp. CCH9-F2
GTGCTGGAGGGGGCGGGGCTGGGCGTGACGATCGACGAAGCGCGCGTGCGCGAGGCCGCGAAGGACGCGCACCGCTGGCGCAACCCGGTGTGGCGCGGGCGCGACGGGTCGCTGCGCGAATGGTGAGCGGGGCGACGGAGGGCGCGCGCGTCGCGCTGGTCACTGGCGCCGCGGGCGGGATCGGCGGCGCGGTGGTGCGCGGCCTGCGCGCCGACGGGCTGACGGTGGTGGCCGCGGACCATGTCGCGATTGCGGACGATCCCGACAGCCTGGCCGCCGACCTCGCCGATCCGGCCGCGCCGGCGCAGCTGGTCGCCGCGACGGTGGCGCGGTTCGGTCGGCTCGACGTGCTGGTCAATGTCGCGGGGGTGATGATCTTCAAGCCGATCGCGGCGCATGACGCGGCCGACTGGCAACGGGTGCTGGCGGTCAATCTGGTGGCGCCCGCGCTGCTGACCGCGGCGGCATGGCCGGTGCTGCGCGCGGGTGCGTCGATCATCCATATCGCGTCGGTCCATGCGCGGCGGACCTCGCCCGACGTCGCGTCCTATGCCGCGTCCAAGGCCGCGCTGGTCAGCCTGACGCGCACGACCGCGATCGAGGGACGCGAACGCGGCATCCGCTGCAACGCGGTGCTGCCGGGCGCGATCGACACCGCGATGCTGCGCGACAGCCCGAACATCCGGTCGGGCAAGGAGAAGATCGATCCCGCCGACATCGGCCAGCCGGACGATATCGCGGCGGTGGTGCGCTTCCTTGCCTCCGACGCGGCGCGGTTCGTCACCGGCGAGGATATTGTCGCGGACGGCGGGCGGATGGGCGCGCTCTAAGCGGTATCGAAGCGCAGCAGCGTTTCGGACCGATACAGGTCGCCCGGATCGAGGCGGGTTGAGGGGAAATGCGCGTGGTGCAGCGCGTCCGGCCACCCTTGCGTTTCCAAACACAGCGCCGCGTGCGGGCGATAGCCGTCGCATAGCGCGTTGCCGGTATAGAGCTGGATGCCCGGCTGGTCGGTCGACAGCCACATCCGCCGCCCGCTGTACGGATCGACCAGCAGCGCGTCGCGCGGCGGCGACAGGCAGAAATTGTGGTTGTAGCCGTGCTGCGCGACGATCGCTGGGTCGTCGCCGTCCAGCCCGTCGCCGACGCGGCGCAGCGTGCGGAAATCAAACGGCGTACCCTGGACCGGGGCGAGCGTGCCGAGCGGTATCCCCGCCGCATCGATCGGTAGCACGGCATCGGCGGCGATGCGCAGCCGATGATCGTGGATCGTC
>NZ_LSJO01000061.1:0-9531 GCF_001556735.1 Sphingomonas sp. CCH9-F2
CCCGCGGTTCATGTGGGGGGGGATAGTGGGGCGCTGGCTGATCACCGCCAGCCACCATCAGCGGCATCATGAGCGGTACGGGTGCAATTATGGACTGTATTTCCGGTTCTGGGACCGCCTGTGCGGCACCGACGAGGGGTTGGGGGATTTCGCGCGCGCGCATGCGCAGGCTGGCCGTCGCGGGGGCGATGGCGGTCGGCGCGATGCCGCTGGTGGGGGCGGCGCCGGTCGGGGCGCTTGACGTCGCGCTTGACCATCTGCGCTCGGCGAAGGGGTCGATCCGCGTCTGCCTGACCGCGGACCCGGACAATTTCCCCAATTGCATCGACGATCGTCACGCGGTCACCCGCTCGATCCCCGCCGATCAGCACAGCTTCCGCTTCGGCGCGCTGCCGCGCGGCGATTATGCGATCGCGGTGATCCATGACGAAAACAACAACGCGAAGCTCGATACGTTCGCGGGCATTCCGAAGGAAGGGTTCGGCTTTTCGCGCAACCCGCCGATCCGCTTCGGCCCGCCGCGCTTCACCGCGGCGCGCTTCACGCTCGACAGTGATGCCGAAATGCAACAGGTGACGATGCGCTACATCCTGTAGCGCGGCGACACGGAACCGGAATTCTTTCTCCTTTGTTGCGCCCCGGTATCATTCCGGGGGAAAGTTCCGTGTCCATCCTGCCTCATGTCGCGATCCGCGCGACGCTCGCCGCCGCGCTGGCGGTGCTCGCCGTTCCCGCGACCGCGCAGACCGTCAATGCGCCCGCCGAACCCAATGCGATGCCCGATCCGGCGATGGGCGGCGATACCGTCACCGTCGCGATCGCCGGCGCGTATCTGCCCGATTACGAGGGGTCGGACGACTATCGGCTGGTCCCCGGCCCGGCGGCGATCGGCTCGGTCGGCGGCCATGCCTTCACTATCCTGGGCAACCGCGCCTCGATCGACCTGATCCCCAACCAGCCCGGCCCGACGTGGGACGTGCAACTGGGGCCGGTCGGCGTCATCAACTTCAACCGCAACAGCGTGAACTCGATCGACGATCCGCGGATCAAGGCGCTGGGCAAGGTCGGCACCGCGATCGAGCTGGGCGGCTATGCCGGGATCGGCAAGACAGGGGTGCTGACCAGCCCCTATGACAAATTGTCTGCCTCGATCAGCTATCGCTACGACGTCAACGGCGTGCACAAGAGCGGCATCCTGACCCCGTCGATCAACTATTTCACCCCGCTCAGCCTCAAGGCCGCGGTCGGTCTGTTCGCCGCCGCGGAGCGGGTCGAAAGCAAGTTCGGCCAGACCTATTTCTCGGTCGACGCCGCCGCCGCGGCGCGCAGCGGCCTGCCGCAGTACCAGGCGCGCGGCGGGTGGAAGCACTGGACCGTCGGCCTGGCCGGCACCTATTCGCTGACCGGCAACCTTTTGAAAGGCGTGAAGCTGATCGCGGGCGGCAGCTACAAGCGCATGCTGAACGACTATGGCGATTCGCCATTGGTCTCGATCGCCGGATCGCGCAGCCAGTGGCTGGGCGCGGTCGGCATCGGCTACACGTTCTGAGGGGATATCGGCAGGCTTACGCCGTCTCGACGGCTTTTCGGCAGGCGGTCGGCGGTTATGTCGTGCGGAGCGTAAAGCGTGCCTTGCGGAGGACCGTCGCCCCTTCGCGCCGATAGAACCGGATGGCGCCTTCGTTCCATTCGGGCGTCTGCCACTGGATTTCGGCCATGCCCCGCGATGCCGCAGTGGCGCGCACCGCAGCCAGAAGTTGCGCGCCAACACCCCGCCCCCGGCACTGCTCCTGCACGAAGAGGCAATCGAGGTAGAGGAACGACTGTCCGCTCCACGTCGAAAAGTCCGCCGTCGCAGTGGCATAGCCCACCGGTTCGCCGGTCTGCGTAGCGATCCAGGCAGTAAGAACGACCGGCGGGTCGTCCAGAGCGGATCGCAACGCCGCTTCGCTGACATTGGCCTCCCCGCATTCATATTCGGCATGGCGGCGGATCAGCGGAAGCATGGCCGCCGCGTCGGCTCCGCTGGCAGGACGGACGCAGACGGGATCGTGGCGGCTGCCTGTCGGGATGTGCGGATCAGGCACGCGGTTGATGGCTTTCCAGCGGGAAGCCCTCGTCGATCCAGCCTGTCACGCCCCCGGTCATGATCTTCACCGGCCGACCCAGCCTTGCCAGGCGAAGTGCGCCCCGCGCCGCGCCGTTGCAATGCGGGCCCGCGCAATAGGTGACGAACAGCGTATCGGCCGGCCACGCCGCCATCTTGGAGGCGATGATCTTGCCGTGGGGCAGGTTGCTGGCGCCCGGCACATGTCCTTTGTCAAACATGTCGGGACCACGCACGTCAAGCAGGACGAAACCGGGCTCCGGGCGCGACAGCGCCTCGTGGACGTCCCAGCAGTCGGTCTCGAAACGGAAGCGATCGGCGAAATGCGCCTCGGCCTCCGGGGCCGAAGCTGCGGGTATGTCGATGACGGCGTTGGTCATGAAGCGTCTCCTGTGGGCGCCCCTTCATGCCGGTGCGGCGGCGTCGCTGGCCAGTGACTGCATTGCCGTTTATCGTAAGGATCATGCCAATCGCTGCCACCGCAACCGATCACTTGGTCGTCGCGCTCGCATATGACGGGCTTTGCACCTTCGAGTTCGGCATCACCGCCGAAGTGTTCGGTCTGGAGCGCCCTGAGATGGGGGACGACTGGTACAGCTTCACCACGTGCCCGGAGCGTCCCGGCCGTCTCGCGACCAATGCGGGCCTGGCGATCCACGTCGATCACGGCCTGGATATGTTGAGCGCGGCGACGACGATCGTCATCCCCGGTTGGCGATCGGATGGGGCGGCACCATCAGATCCGCTGCGTAACGCTTTGCTCAATGCGCATGCCCGCGGCGCGCGTCTGGTTTCAATCTGCTCGGGAGCCTTCCTGCTTGCGGCCACGGGTCTGCTCGACGGTCGTCGCGCGACAACGCATTGGCGCTACGCCAAGAGTTTGCAAACGGCCCATCCGGCCGTCGTTGTTGATGCCGATACACTCTATGCCGGTGATGATCGTATCTTCACGTCGGCCGGGTCAGCAGCCGGGATCGACTTGCTGCTCCATCTGGTCCGCCTCGACTTCGGCCCGGACGCCGCGAACATCGTCGCGCGACGCTTGGTGGTTGCCGCTCATCGCAGTGGAGGCCAGGCGCAATTCATCGAGCGTCCGGTCCTGACGCGCCCGGATGGCGTATTGAGGCCTTTGCTCGACCGGCTTCGCAGCGATCCGGCCGCGCGGTGGACGATCGGACGGATGGCGCGCACCGCCGCCATGAGCGAACGCACATTGGCGCGGCGCTTCCGCGAAGAAACGGGTGAAAGCCCGTTGGCGTGGCTGACCGCGCAGCGGCTCGCCCTGGCGCGCGATCTCCTCGAGACGACGAACCTGTCGATGGAACATATCGCCGACCGGGCCGGCATGGGAACCGCCACCAATCTGCGCCTGCACTTCACGTCGACGGTCGGGATACCGCCAAACCTCTATCGCAAACAATTTCGACGTGCCGACGCCTGAAACGCCGCGGGTCCGTTGCTGCGTGACGCAACGGTGGCGGGTGTGCCGCGCGCCACGGTGGCGGTTGCACCACGTATGTCACGTCCGCGACGGCACGGCCCATGTCGGGAAGCATGTCGACGGCGATCTGGATCGGCCGCACGCGATCGTGACTCACCACATCGCGCGGGGCAACCCGCAGGAGTGGAAGCGCCAGCGAGGCACCTGCGCCGATTTCGCCGCTTGGGCGTTTCCCTTCGGCGCGCGGGTGGATATGCCCCTCGCCCTGCCGTATCGCACGCGTTAGGGGTGCGAGGCTTTGGCCAGTGAGAGTAGGAAAGGGTCTGCGATGACGGATAGCGAGCATCAGATGGAGGCGCCGTCCGCGCCCGAACCGCGCCGCGCGTCCCGGCGGTCCTTCTTCACCGGCGCGCTGGGCACCGGGCTGGCGGCGGCGACGCTGGCCGGCCGCGCAGTGGCACAAACGACGCCGGCGCCGTCCCCCTCGCCCTCTCCGTCGCCTTCCCCCTCGCCGTCGCCCACCGGCACACCGACGCCGGGGCTGAGCGACGTCGACATCCTGAACTTCGCGCTCAACCTCGAATATCTTCAGGCGAATTATTATTCCTACGCGATCGGCAGCGGCGCACTCGCCGCCACCGACATCAGCGGCACCGGCACCGCCGGGGCGGCAAGCGGCGGTCGGGCGGTGTCGTTCGGCACCGAAACCGTGATCCAGGCCTATGCCCGCGAAATCGCCGCGGATTCGCTGGCGCAGGTGCGTTTCCTGCGCGGGCAGCTGCCCAGCACCGCGGTGATCGCGCAGCCCGCGATCGACCTGTCGGTCAGTCCGACCAGCGCGTTCAGCGTCGCCGCGCGCCGCGCCGGGATCATCGCCGGCACCGGCGATTCGTTCGACCCTTACGCCTCGGTCGACAATTTCCTGATCGGCGCCTTCCTGTTCAAGGATGTCGCGGTCACCGCCTACAAGGGCGCGGCGCCGCTGATCTTCAACAAGACCTTCCTGGAGTCCGCGGCCGGGATCATGGCGACCCACGCCTATCACGCCGCGACGATCCGCACCTTGCTGTACCGCCGCGGGCAGGCGAACGCGGTGCTGATCCCGTGGACGACCGGCATCGCCGCCGCGCGCGACGCGCTGGACGGCGCGCCGACGGAGGATCTGATCCGCGGCATCGCCCCCAACGACGACCAGGGCGTGGCGAAGGTGTCCACCCCCGACGGCGACCGCGCGAACATCGTGCCCAGCAACAGCAACGGCATCACGTTCAGCCGCACGCCGACACAGGTGCTCAACATCGTCTATCTCAACGCCGCGGCGGTGACGTCGGGCGGCTTCTTCCCCAGCGGGGTGAACGGAACGGCCAAGACGAGCGCGGCATCGGGCTGACGCGCCCGGTCGCGTCGCGCCACCCCCGTCTTTCCCCCTTTCCCATCAGGGACATGCCGTCATGATCAAGGATTCCGTCTTCGCCGCCCTCGACCTCGCCAACCAGCGGCGGGCAGAGCGGCGCCGCTTCATCAAGCTGGCCGCCGGCTCCACCGCGGTGGCCGGCAGCCTGGCGCTGCTGTCCGCGTGCGGCGGCAGCAACGACGATAGCACCAGCCCGTCGCCGACCCCGTCACCCTCGCCCACGCCGACCAGCACCGGCGTCGCGACGGACATCGGCATCCTGCAACTGGCGCTCAACCTCGAATATCTGGAAGCGCAATTCTATTCGATCGCGGTGCTCGGCCGCCCGCTGCCCGATGCCAGCCTGACCGGCAGCGTCGGCACGCGCGGCGCGGTGACCGGCGGGCGCAGCGTCGGGCTGACCGGCACGCTGGCCGAACTGGCGCGCGAGATCGCCTATGACGAGATCGCGCACGTCAACGCGCTGCGCAGCGCGATCACCACCGCCGGGGGCGCCGCGCTGCTCATCAACCAGCCCGCGATCAACATCGACGGCGGCACCAACGGCGCCTTCACCGCCGCGGCGCGCGCCGCCGGGCTGGTCGGCGCGACCGAGACGTTCGACCCCTACGCCAACGAACAGAATTTCCTCCTGGCCGCCTTCCTGTTCGAGGATGTCGGCGTCACCGCGTACAAGGGCGCCTCGCCGCTCATCACCAGCACCACCTATCTGGAGGCGGCGGCGGGCATCCTGGCGGCGGAGGCGTATCACGCCGGGCTGATCCGCAGCGAATTGTTCGCGCGCGGCACCGCGGCGCAGCTGGCCGCGAACAAGATCGCCGCCGCGCGCGACACGCTGGACGGCACCGGCACGCGCGATGCCGGGATCGCGGTGGTCGATTCCAGCGGCAATCCGACCGGCGCGTCGAACATCAGCGCCGCCGACGGCAATGGCATCGCCTACAGCCGCTCGACCGCGCAGGTGCACAACATCGTCTACCTGCGCCGCGACGCCGGGATCGGCGGCGGCTTCTTCCCGGCCGGCACCAACAATTCGATCGAGGCATTGCGCACCAGCGGCGCGACCGCCTGATCGGACGCGGCCCTTTCCTTCTTCCCCGGGAGCGCTATGCTGCGCGTCACCCCGGGGGGCCGCTGACGCGCGGCTGAGAGGGGGGCAGCAGCCCCCGACCCGTCGAACCTGATCCGGCGCCCCCTTCGGGGCCCACCGGCGTAGGGAGGGAGCGGCGTCGTGACCGGCAAACCGTCTTCCCTCCGTGAGTAGGAGAAGACGTGATGGCCGACATTCCCGCCCGCGCCGAAATCGGCGTCACCACCGGCCCAATCCGCGGCAGCCGCAAGATCCACGTCGGCCCGCTCAAGGTGGCGATGCGCGCGATCGACCTGGAGCCGTCGTGCGGCGAACCGCCGCTCAACGTCTACGACACCTCCGGCCCCTATACCGATCCCGATGCGCGGATCGATATCATGGCCGGGCTGCCCGCGCTGCGCCGCGACTGGATCGTCGCGCGCGGCGATGTCGAAAGCTATGACGCCCGCGCCATCCGGCCCGAGGATAACGGCCAGCTCGGCCCCGATCGCTCGGGCGGGGTGCAGCCCTTCCCCAATGTCGTGAAGCGTCCGCTGCGCGCGCGTGCGGGCGCCAACGTCAGCCAGATGCACTATGCCCGCCGCGGCATCATCACGCCCGAGATGGAATATGTCGCGGTGCGCGAGAATATCGGGCGCGAGATGCTCAGGGACCATGTCCGCGACGGCGAAAGCTTCGGCGCGGCAATCCCCGATCACGTCACCCCCGAATTCGTCCGTGACGAGGTCGCGCGCGGCCGCGCGATCATCCCGTCGAACATCAACCACCCCGAATCCGAACCGATGGCGATCGGCCGCAACTTCCTGGTCAAGATCAACGCCAACATCGGCAATTCCGCGGTCGCCAGCAACGTCGCGTCCGAAGTCGACAAGCTGGTCTGGTCGATCCGCTGGGGTGCGGACACGGTCATGGACCTGTCGACCGGGCGCAACATCCACGACACGCGCGAATGGATCATCCGCAATTCGCCCGTGCCGATCGGCACCGTCCCCATCTATCAGGCGCTGGAGAAGGTCGGCGGCATCGCCGAGGAGCTGACGTGGGAAATCTTCCGCGACACGCTGATCGAACAGGCCGAACAGGGCGTCGATTACTTCACCATCCACGCCGGCGTGCGCCTGCCGTACATCCCGCTGACCGCGAAGCGCGTCACCGGCATCGTCAGCCGCGGCGGCTCGATCATGGCGAAATGGTGCCTGGCGCATCACAAGGAATCGTTCCTCTACGAACGCTTCGACGAGATCACCGAGATCATGAAGGCCTATGACATCGCCTATTCGCTGGGCGACGGCCTGCGCCCCGGCGCGATCGCGGACGCCAATGACGAGGCGCAGTTCGCCGAGCTGTACACGCTGGGCGAGCTGACCAAGCGCGCCTGGGCGCAGGACGTGCAGGTGATGATCGAGGGGCCGGGCCACGTGCCCATGCACAAGATCAAGCAGAACATGGACAAGCAGCTTGAGGCGTGCGGCGAAGCGCCCTTCTACACGCTCGGGCCGCTCACCACCGATATCGCGCCGGGATACGACCATATCACCAGCGGGATCGGCGCGGCGATGATCGGCTGGTACGGCACGGCGATGCTCTGCTACGTCACCCCCAAGGAGCATCTGGGCCTGCCGGATCGCGACGACGTGAAGGTTGGCGTCGTCACCTACAAGCTGGCCGCCCATGCCGCCGATCTGGCCAAGGGCCACCCCGCCGCCAAGCTGCGCGACGACGCCCTGTCCCGCGCGCGCTTCGAATTCCGCTGGCGCGACCAGTTCAACCTGTCGCTCGACCCCGACACGGCGGAACAGTACCACGACCAGACGCTGCCCGCCGAAGGCGCCAAGACCGCGCACTTCTGCTCCATGTGCGGCCCCAAATTCTGCTCGATGAAGATCACGCAAGAGGTGAGGGACTTCGCCGCGAAGCAGAACGCCCCGGTCGACACCTTTGTCGCGGCCCAATCTTCCCCGAGCTCGCTCGGGAAGGTGCAGCCGAATGGTGAAGGGGAAGCCCCGCTGGACGCCGCGTCGGCGGAGGCCGGGATGGCGGCGATGAGCGAGACGTTCCGCGAGAAAGGTGGCGAGGTTTATTTGCCGGCGGGGTGACCCGATTAACGGCCAATCGATCTAAACTTGTTCCCACTCGCGGGCATTTCAAACACGCCGTTTGCCGTTGTGTTTAGATGAGAAATCATCTGAGGCCACAGTGTCAAAACACGAGCAGCTTGTCGGGGAAGAGGCCACTTTTGCATTGCGGGACTTAAGAAAAAACCAACTAGGCCGGCACGTACAAACAAGTCGCGGGAGGGGCGCTTACGAGCAATATTTAAATCCGCGGATAGAACAGCCCACCCACCCTCTTGACCCAAACGCGGAATCCAGTCCTCGTCCTTCAAATTATGTCGACCAAATTTTCTTCCAAGCGCAACAATTTCATGATCTGGCGTAAAAATGGTGTCGAGCGCCTCTGCGAGGCGTGGGGGAAGATTATGATCCACTAGCAGCTTCACGCTGCTATCTTACCCGCTTTCTTAGCTTCGAACCGCAATGCATCGCGAACAATAGCGGGCTTAAGCTCAAATAGACGAGCTACTCGATCGACCGATCCTTCGGCATCAACCGATTGAGCTAACCGCGCAGTGGGCACGCCCCCCTCGGCAACGATGGGTTGGCCGAAAGAGCGGGCGGGATCGAGAACGATGGTCTTTTTGTGCGGCAGAAGCCACCAACGTGACGCCACATCGGCGTCAAACGAAAGATCCACAAATGATGGTTGTACGATTGTCTTAAAAACCCGCTGCCGGGATCGAAGATCGATCAAGGCTGGATCACGATCCTCCGCTGCAAATTTATCAGTGATCTCTAAGAAGATATTTCTACCATCCGTTTTGAATTTTCGGGTCGAGAAGGGATGGGTGTCGTTAACAAACTCGCTGGCCAATTCGAGGCACCGGCGGATCGTGGGGAGACCAATACCCAGCGTTCGAAGTCCGCGAACCACGCGCGCCTCGATCAAGTCCCGGAATCCCAGAAGAGGCTCATCTTGCTCGCTGCCGTACTGGGCCCGCCACAAAGGCTCCTGCGTTGTCTCAGGGCCGTGATGCTGGTAGCTGTAGCCAAATAGCCAACGCTTCAACGTCGCCGGCGACACGTCCAGCAAGCGTCCGGCCTCAGTGAGCGTGTAAGCGCCGATGCCATATTCGAGATCGCTCATACAATTTTCGTAGCATGCTGGATTCGCGCTGTCTCGCTTCTCAATAATGATCCCGACAAGGCCCAGCCGACCAAGCCTGTTCCTTGTAGACGATGGATCAGTCGAGCTTCACGATCGATCCGGCTCGACCACCACGCCCGACCGGCTGACGCCCAGCGGGTCGGGCTTGTCGGTACCCTCTGACCATTATGCGCGGGCACTATTCCATTTTACCACCCCTGTCCTACACACGCCCTCTTGTGCCTTACCCTGCCGGATGACGCACACCCCCGCAC
>NZ_LSJO01000610.1:0-2815 GCF_001556735.1 Sphingomonas sp. CCH9-F2
GATCGCGCCGGCGAGCTGGCAATGGCCCGAGCGCATGGCGGCGCGGACGCTCGACCTTCCCCGTTGGGAAGCGGGGCAGCGGATGATGCAGAGCGCCAGCCCGGCCGCGTTCCGCGCGATCGTCGGGGCCGACAAGATCGTGACGGCCAACCGCGAGACGATCGACCGATGCAGAAAAGCGGCAGGCAAAGCAGACGAGGCGGTACGATGCACGATTAGGATCGCCCCATAGTAACCGCGTGTCTATTCCGCTAAGTAATTGATAATTATACCATCCGACCATAGCCTAACCGTAGCAGCCTTGCGCGGACCTAATTGCGAGTCGGTGCATGGCTTCACGAATAGGCAATCAGTACTAAGTTCAGTTAACCGTAACCTAACGGTTTCAATGCGACATGTAGGTGCGCTGAAGGCGCACTGAGGTGAATATGAGCAGCATCTCCATCAACGATGTCATGGCCTTGCGGAACGCCGTACTCGACAAGAACGCGGCGCTTCGGAATGTAGCGAGCAACCCGAATTCTGACACCGTTTCTGGGGCTACGAGAGGAGCGGCTTTTGACGCAGCGATGAACACCGCGCTGGGAAAGGCGGATAGCCCGAATTCCGTCTCAGGAGTGAGCGGAGCGGCGGGCGTGTCGCAATCAGGACTCGCGGAGCCAGGCGGCTTCGCCACCACTTTTCAGACGCAGCTTCAAAAAATTAACGCGATCAATGCGCGCGCTGGTGCTTTGACGGTCGCCTACGAACGAGGAGAGGAAACCGACATTGCGAAGGTCATGCTAGCGCGGCAGGAGTCCTCAATCGCCTTCGAGGCGACGTTACAAGTTCGCAATAAAGTGCTTTCGGCCTACAAGGACATCATGAGTATGCCGGTCTAGCGCAATCTGCCGAAAGCACATCCCTGGATCGGTAATCCGGTGCTGCGAATTGCCGGCACGACGCGCGATCGGATCGAGGCGCCGGTCGAGCGGGGCGGGCTGGCATGGGTCTTCACAGACACCGCGGGGCGCACCGACACGAGCGATCCGATTGAAGCCATCGGGGTGGAGCGTGCGCGCGAGAGCATGGCAGCCGCCGACCTGGTGCTATGGCTGGGGGATGATCCGCCCCCAGCTTCCGGCATGATCGCCGTCCATGCACGGGCGGACGACCCGGACCGCACGCACGTGCCAAAAACGTTCACGCGACAGTCTCTGCCGGCAATCCGTTAGGTGCCCTTCAGTTTCCGAGCGCTGTTGTGCATGGACACGATCTTCCATCGTCCGTTCATCTTCTTAAGCACGCTTGTGGCGACGCCGAGTCGTTCGGCGGCCTCACCGGTTTTTGGCTCGATCCGGTAACGGTAGGTCTCGGTCGCAAGGGCAACCGACCCTTCGAAGCGGACGTCAACCTTGTAGTCGGAGAAGCGGAACGATTTGAACTGCTTCAGCTCGGGACCGAGATGATGAGCCAGGTAGGTGGCGTAGCTGCCCTCAGATGCTCCTGTCTCGAAAACCCGCGCGTCGGTCGTGAACAGTTGCTCGGTTCCAGCAGCGTCAAGCTTTTCGATCGCGTCCTTATACTGTGACAGCGCCGCCGCCACGGCACGTGTGTCAGTGGTGCGGGCGTCTGACTGCGCCCACGCTGCGGCAGGAAGAGCGATCGACACCGCTATAATCATCTTCACGCAGGTGCTCATTTATCATCTCCCAAAACAAAATTAGCCGACCTTAGGATATCTCCATTTGACGCATCAATATGGAGCAGCGGCTGACGTCAGAACGCGAGATGGTCGAGGCCGCCATGCATGAAAGAACCCCCTAGCCAACCCTGGACGGCGATGGCGATGATCGCGCCTACCGAGCCGACGACCAGCATGACGCGTGCCGTATCTCGGTAAAGGCTTGCGCCGCCAAAGCCCGAGTAGCTCCACTGCGAACGCACCGATGATCAAGGCGATCGGAAAGTGAATCACCACCGTGTGCAGGCAACCGAGCCAGCTTGCTAAGCGCTGTCCGAAGGTCTTGTTTTTGGTTGCGGCCTCATCGTGCCCACGACCCATCGCCATGCCGAGCGCCAGTGCCGCCGCCAGCAAAGTCAGCTTCGAAGTCCGCATGATTCAGCGCTTCCCGCAAATTTGCTTACTTTGGTCAATACGTAGCGGCGGACGTTCCCCTCACGGCTCATCGTGCCACCAAGCGTCTGCACCGTTGCAAAATCGGTACGTTCAGCCCGAGCGAAGTCCCGGTCCACTTAACGGAACGGCTCGACGCTGGCCGACCGGCGGCTTAGGTCTCGCTTTAACGAAGGGGGCATCGCAACGACAACATGGCCGCGCAACTTGATCAAATAACTACCAAAGAGGATCACGACGGCCTTGTGCGTCGGCTCATTACCCGTTGGCGTGACGATCCGGGCGCGACCTATCGAAGCTGGTTCCTGTGGGACGAGCGGCTGAAGAATTTTCGTTCGATCCGGCGCGGTATCACCCAGGTCGTCGGCGAGATCGAGCGCGGTTCGTTTGGCGTCGCCTATCGCGGATCGTCGCTCGAAACCGTCGTCCATTCCGTTGCCGAACAGCGCCAAATCTTCAAAGGTGCGGACCATGCGTTCCTCTGGAAACCGAAGCTGCGCATCCCCGACATATACGAGAGCCCCGAGAACCAGCGCGCGTTCGGCCGCCTGCTAGACGCCTGTTCGTGTTGCGACACGGCCGAGGAGATCATCGGCCATATCCACGCGATCGACCGCCTGAAGATCAAGGGGCTTGGGCCTGCTGTCGCCAACCTCCTCTACTTCCTTCACCCGACGCTGGTGCCGCCCTTCAACACCG
>NZ_LSJO01000611.1:0-1745 GCF_001556735.1 Sphingomonas sp. CCH9-F2
GGGCTGTACGTCAACGTCGCCCGCCCGCCCGCCACGCCCGCCGGCATGTTCCTGCTGCGCTGTTCGCTGTGCGCCGAACATACCACCGAACAGCTCGACCGCGTGATCGGCATGTTCGCCGCAGCGGGTAAAGCCGTCGGCGCGATCGGCTGATCGGCTCTTTCGCGCACGACGGCCATGCGATAGTCTGCGCCGGTGAACGACGTCGATAGTGCCGGGGCCCGTGGGGGGCTGGTATCGGCCTGGCGGACCATCACCCTGTGGGTGATGGCGCTGGCAGGTGCGGTGGTTCTTGCCGCGCTCGTCATCACCCTGGGCGAAGCCAACCGGCAACGCGACCGCGCGCTCGCGGCGCAGCGGCACAGCTATGACGTGATGATCCTGGCCCGCACGCTGCAGGGTACGATCGGCCGGTCGGAGGCGTCGCTGGGCCGCTACGTCGTCTCCGGCGACCAGCAGCTGGGGCGGCTGTATTTCGAGGACTGGCGCCGCGCGGGCGAGACGATCAACCGGCTGGAGAAGCTGGCCGGCGACAATCCGACGCAGCGCGCACACCTCGTTGACCTGCGCAGCGCCTTCCAGCAGCGCGGCGGCGAACTGGCGGCGACCGCGCTGGAGACGAACTACCGGCGCAACGACCAGGCGCTGTCGCGCTACTGGCAGCTGCGGCAGACCGAATCGCTGGAGGCGATCAACGCCGCGCTGACCGCGCTGATCGCCGACGAACGCGGTCTGCTGGAGGCGCGCACGTCGCAGGCGCTCGCCTCGGTCCGGCGATCGACCACCATCGCCAAGGTGCTGGCGGTGTTCGGCGTCCTGCTGGTGCTGGGCGCGATCGCGATGGGTTGGATCATGGTCCGCGCGCTTGCCGAGCGCGCGATCGCCCGCGCCGAGGCGGACGAGGAGCGCGAGCGTGCCGACGAACTCGCCGCCGCCGTCGAGCAGGCCACGGCCGAACTGCGCGCGCAGGAAGCCCGCCTGCGCCAAGTGCAGAAGATGGAGGCGGTCGGCCAGCTGACCGGCGGCATCGCGCACGATTTCAACAATATGCTCGCGGTCGTTCTCGGCGGGCTGGAACTGGCGCAGCGCCACCTGCTGCGCGATCCGGCGCAGGCCGCGCGTCATCTGGAAAGCGCGCACGAAGGCGCCCACCGCGCCGCCGCGCTCACCAGCCGGCTGCTCGCCTTCGCGCGCGAAACCGCGATCAATCCCGAACCGATCTGCGCCGACGCGCTGTTCTCCGGCCTGTCGGACCTGCTTAGCCGCACGCTGGGCGACGGCGTCACCGTGACCTTCGATGACGACAGCCAGGGCTGGTGCACCCGCGCCGATCGCGTCCAGCTGGAAAACGTCATCGTCAATCTGGCGGTGAATGCGCGCGACGCGATGGCGGGGCGCGGCACGCTGTCGATCACCGCGCGCTGCGCCACCTTCGCGACCGCGCACGGTCATCGCGCGCCGGGCGACTATCTGGCGGTCTCGGTCGCCGACACCGGCTGCGGCATCCCGCCCGAGGTGATCGAGCGGGTGTTCGAGCCGTTCTTCACCACCAAGGCGGTCGGCAAGGGCACCGGGCTGGGCCTCAGCCAGATCTTCGCCTTCACGCAGGCGGTCGGCGGGGAAGTGTCGATCGAATCGACCCCCGGCCACGGCACCACCGTCTCGCTGCTGCTGCCGCGCGACGCCGCGGGGGAAAGCGCCCCGGCCACGACGGCGCCGCCCGCGCTCGCGCCGCCGTCCCCGCC
>NZ_LSJO01000612.1:0-956 GCF_001556735.1 Sphingomonas sp. CCH9-F2
TCCCGCCGCGGTGCCGGCGGGCAAATATGGCGAGGCGGCGCTGCGCCGGTTGGGCGCGTGGGATGCGGTGGCGCCGCGCGTGGTGCGCGCGGAAAACGTCCGCGCCGCGCTGGCGCTGGTGGAGCGCGGCGCGGCCCCCTATGGCATCGTCTATGCCACCGATGCGCTGGCGGCGCGCGGGGTGCGGATCGCGGGCGTGTTCCCGGCACGCAGCCATGCACCGATCGTCTATCCGGTCGCGCGGCTGACCGGCGGCGAGGCAGGGCGCGAGGCGGAGGGCTTCCGCCGCTTCCTGCTGTCGCGCGGCGGGCAGGCGATCCTGACGCAGCGCGGGTTCGTCCGTCCTTGAGCGTCGAACTGGCGGGCATCGTCCGGCTGACCCTGTTGATCGGCGGCGTCGCGACGCTCGCGGCGCTGCCACCTGCCTTTGTCGTCGCCTGGATCCTGGCGCGCTGGCGCTTTCCGGGCAAGGTGCTGCTCGACGGGCTGGTCCATCTGCCGCTGGTGGTGCCGCCGGTAGTGACCGGCTGGGTGCTGCTGATCGCCTTCGCGCCCGCCGGCCCGGTCGGCGCGGTGCTGGAACGCTGGCTGGGGGTGTCGGTGTTGTTCCGCTGGACCGGCGCGGCGATCGCGGCGGCGGTGATGGCCTTTCCGCTGATGGTGCGGGCGATGCGGCTGTCGATCGAGGCGGTCGACCGCCGGCTGGAACAGGCCGCGCGGACGCTGGGGGCGGGGCGGTGGCGCGCCTATGCCACGATCACGCTGCCGCTGTCCGCGCCGGGCGTCGCGGCGGCTGCGGTGCTGGGCTTCGCGCGCTCGATCGGGGAGTTCGGCGCGACGATCACCTTCGTGTCGAACGTCCCCGGCGAAACGCAGACGCTGCCGCTCGCCATCTATGCCGCGCTCCAGCGGCCGGGCGGCGAAGCCGAGGTGTGGCGGCTGGCGGCGGTGTCGGT
>NZ_LSJO01000613.1:0-587 GCF_001556735.1 Sphingomonas sp. CCH9-F2
GAGGATCCGGCGCGAGCACGCGTCGGGGAAGGCCATCAAGGCGATAGCGCGGGACCTGCACCTGTCGCGCAAGGTGGTGCGCAAGGCGATCCGGGCACCGGAGGCGGACATGGGCTACCGGCGGGCAGTGCAGCCGCTGCCGAAGCTGGGTCCGTTCCAGGCGCGACTGGATGCTTTGCTGGAGGACGATGAGGCACGGCCGCGGCGCGAGAAGCTGCGCCTCACGCGCATCCACGACCTGCTGCTACGCGAAGGGTTCGACGGCTCGTACGACGCGGTTCGCCGTTATGCGGCCCGCTGGCGGCAGGCGCGACGTCGCGATGTGATGGATGCGCCGGCGTTCATCCCGCTGCTGTTCCGACCGGGCGAGGCCTATCAGTTCGACTGGAGCCATGAGGACGTGGAGATCTCGGGCAAGCCGATGCGCGTGAAGGTCGCGCATGTGCGACTGTGCGCGTCGCGGGCCATGTATGTGCGGGCCTATCCGCGCGAGACACAGGAGATGCTGTTCGACGCGCATGCGCGGGCGTTTGCCTTCTTCGGAGGCGTGCCGACGCGCGGCATCTACGACAACATGAAGACGGCGG
>NZ_LSJO01000614.1:0-7926 GCF_001556735.1 Sphingomonas sp. CCH9-F2
CCCCCCGCCAGGCCGAGCACGACCGCCAGCACCACGAAGGCGATCCGTGGAAGGTGATCCCGGTGATCGAGGAGGTCAAGGCCAAGGCGCGCGAGGCGGGGCTGTGGAATTTCTTCATGCCGCCGCATTCGGGCCAGCAGCATGTCGACGACACGTTCCAATTCGAGGGCACGCAGCTGACCAACCTCGAATATGCGCTGTGCGCCGAGGAGATGGGCCGGGTGGGATGGGCGAGCGAATGCTTCAACTGCTCCGCCCCCGATACCGGCAACATGGAAGTGCTGCACCGCTACGGCACGCTGGCGCAGAAGGAGGAGTGGCTGCGCCCGCTGATGAACGGCGAGATCCGCTCGGTCTTCCTGATGACAGAGCCGGCGGTCGCATCGTCCGACGCCACCAATATCGAGACGCGGATCGAGCGCGACGGCGACCATTATGTCGTCAACGGCCGCAAATGGTGGTCGTCGGGGGTGGGAGATCCGCGCTGCAAGATCGGCATCCTGATGGGCAAGACCAGCTTCGAGGGATCGCGCCACCAGCAGCAGAGCCAGATCCTGGTGCCGATGGACACGCCGGGCGTGAAGATCGAGCGGATGCTGTCGGTCTATGGCTATGACCATGCACCGCACGGCCATGGCGAGGTGAGCTTCACCAACGTGCGCGTGCCGGTGGAGAACATCCTGCTGGGCGAGGGGCGCGGGTTCGAGATCGCGCAGGGGCGGCTCGGGCCGGGGCGCATCCACCATTGCATGCGCACGATCGGCGTCGCCGAGGTCGCGATCGAGAAGATGGCCAAGCGGCTGCTGAGCCGCGTCGCGTTCGGCAAGCGGATCGCCGACCATTCGATCTGGGAACAGCGGATCGCGCGCGCGCGCATCGACATCGAAATGACGCGCCTTCTCTGCCTGAAGGCCGCCGACATGATGGACAAGGCCGGCAACAAGGCCGCGCAGCAGGAAATCGCGATGATCAAGGTGCAGGCGCCCAACATGGCGCTGCAGATCCTGGACGATGCGATCCAGGCGCATGGCGGCGGCGGCGTGGCGGAGGATTACGGGCTGGCGCACGCCTGGGCCGCGATGCGCACGCTGCGCTTCGCCGACGGCCCGGACGAGGTCCACAACCGTGCGATCGCCCGCAACGAATTCGGCAAGCATGGCGAATGGAAGGCCGAGCGCCCGTCGAACGACCGCGGGCCGGACGTGTCGAGCGGCGATATCGGGGTGAGCCGGTAAGCGCGGCGGCAGGACGATAGCGAGAGGACCGAAACATGAAGGCCGCAGTCCTGTTCGAGACGCGACAACCGCTGGAGGTGGCGGACGTCGTCGTCGCCAAGCCGGCCCCGCGCGAGGTGCTGATCCGCACGCGCGCGGTCGGCGTGTGCCGGTCCGACCTGCATTTCGTCGACGGCACCTATCCGCACGCGCTGCCCGCGATCCCCGGGCATGAGGCGGCCGGCGTGGTGGAGGCGGTGGGCAGCGAGGTGCGCACCGTCAAGCCGGGCGACCATGTCGTCACCTGCCTGTCCGCCTTTTGCGGGCATTGCGAATTCTGCATCACCGGCCGCATGTTCCTGTGCGTCAGCGGCGAGACGCGGCGCGGCAAGGGCGAGGCGCCGCGGCTGACGCTGGCGGACGGCGGCGTCGTCAACCAGATGCTGAACCTGTCCGCCTATGCCGAGATGATGCTGGTTCACGAACATGCGTGCGTCGCGATCGACCGCGACATGCCGCTGGACCGGGCCGCGCTGATCGGCTGCGCCGTGACGACCGGCGCGGGCGCGGTGTTCAACACCAGCGACGTATCGCCGGGCGAGACGGTGTGCGTGGTGGGATGCGGCGGGATCGGGCTGGCCGCGGTCAACGCCGCCAAGATCGCCGGCGCGGGCAAGATCATCGCGCTGGACCCCGTCCCCGAAAAGCGCGCGATCGCCGAGAAGCTGGGCGCGACCCACACGTTCGATGCGCTGGCCGAGGGCGTCGTGGCCGAGGTGGTCGAGCTGTCGAAGGGCGGGGTCGACCATGCGATCGAGGCGGTCGGACGCCCGCAGTCGGCGGCGACCACCGTATCGGTGCTGCGCCGCGGCGGCACCGCGACGATCCTGGGGATGATGCCGCTGTCGGAAAAGGTCGGGCTGTCGGCGATGGACCTGCTGTCGGGCAAGAAATTGCAGGGCGGGTTGATGGGATCGAACCGCTTCCCCGTCGATATCCCGCGGCTGGTCGATTTCTACCAGCGCGGTCTGCTCGACCTCGACACGATCATCGCCGAGCGCGTGCCGCTCGACCGGATCAACCATGCGTTCGACGAACTCCGCAAGGGCGACGCGACGCGCAGCGTCATTACCTTCGACGCATGACCGACAGCAATCTTCAGTCCGAGATCGCCGAGCGCGACCGGCTCGACACCGATCGCCTGAGCGCGTGGATGCAGGCGCATGTCGAGGGCTTCGAAGGCCCGCTGACCTATGCCAAGTTCGCGGGCGGGCAATCCAACCCGACTTACAAGTTGCAGACGCCGGCGCGCAACTACGTCCTGCGGCGCAAGCCGATGGGCGAGTTGCTGCCATCCGCGCACCAGGTGGACCGCGAACATCGCGTGATGGCCGCG
This sequence comes from Sphingomonas sp. CCH9-F2, assembly GCF_001556735.1. Classification (NCBI taxonomy): domain Bacteria; kingdom Pseudomonadati; phylum Pseudomonadota; class Alphaproteobacteria; order Sphingomonadales; family Sphingomonadaceae; genus Sphingomonas; species Sphingomonas sp. CCH9-F2. The sequence continues at coordinate 2,611 of NZ_LSJO01000614.1, forward strand.
CTGCACCCCACCGGCTTCCCCGTGCCGCGCCAATACGGCCTGTGCGAGGACGATGCGGTGATCGGTTCGGCCTTCTACGTCATGGAGATGGTCGTCGGACGGACGATCTGGGACGGCGCGATGCCCGACCTGACCCCGGCGCAGCGTTGCGACCATTATCATGCGATGATCGACACGCTGGCCGACCTGCACAATGTCGATCATGTCGCCGCCGGGCTGGAGACGTTCGGGCGGCCCGGCAATTATTTCGAGCGGCAGGTATCGCGCTGGATCAAGCAGTATCGCGGTGCCGAGACCGAGCACATGCCCGCGATGGAAAGCCTGATCGAATGGCTGCCGCGCACGGTGCCCGAGCAGACGCGCACGTCGATCGTCCATGGCGACTATCGCGTCGACAACATGATCTTCGCGCCCGGTACCGAGCCGCGCGTGCTGGCGGTGCTGGACTGGGAATTGTGCACGCTGGGCGATCCGATCGCGGACCTGACCTATTATCTGATGAGCTGGGTGACCGAACCGGAAGGGCGATCGGGCGTGATGGGGCTGACCGGTCCCGACACCGGCATTCCGCACCTGGAGGAGATGCTGGAACGCTATTGCGCGCGGACCGGGCGCGACGGCGTGCCGCAGCTCGACTGGTATTTCGCGTTCAACCTCTTCCGGCTGGCCAGCATCGTCCAAGGCATCAAGAAGCGCGTGCTGATCGGCACCGCCAGCAATGCGCGTGCGGAGGAAACCGCCAAGCGCGTGCCGATGCTGGCGGATGCGGCGTGGGGATTTGCGCAGAAGGCAGGGGCCTAGCCGGCGCCGCACAAGAAACGGGGAGACCCCAGCCTGCGCTGGGGTGATGCCCGGGAACTCCAGGAGGGATGATGTCGCTGTTCGATCTGACCGGGAAGGTCGTGCTCATCACCGGATCGTCGCGCGGGATCGGGAAGGCGAGCGCGATCGCCTGCGCCGAACAGGGCGCGAAGGTGGTGATTTCCAGCCGCAAGCAGGATGCGTGCGAGGCGGTGGCGGGCGAGATCAACGCGCGTTTCGGGGCCGGGACCGCGATCGCGGTGGCGGCCAATATCTCCGACAAGGCCGGGTTGCAGGCGCTGGTGGATGCGACGCGCGCAGCGTTCGGTCGGATCGACGTGCTGGTGTGCAACGCGGCGTCCAACCCCTATTACGGGCCGCAGGAAGGGATCGCCGACGACCAGTTCCGCAAGATCCTGGACAACAACATCATCTCCAACCACTGGCTGATTTCGATGGTGGCGCCGGAGATGAAGCAGCGCGGCGCGGGCAGCATCGTCATCGTCAGCTCGATCGGCGGCCTGCGCGGATCGACGGTGATCGGCGCTTATTGCATCAGCAAGGCCGCCGACATGCAGCTGGCGCGCAACCTGGCGCACGAATACGGCCGCCACGGCATCCGGGTGAACTGCATCGCGCCGGGGCTGATCAAGACCGATTTCGCCAAGGCATTGTGGGAGGATGAGGCGGCGGTGGCCGAGCGCAACGCGACCACCCCGCTGCGCCGCATCGGCGAGCCGGAGGAGATCGCCGGCGCGGTCGTCTATCTGGCCAGCCCCGCCAGCGCGTTCATGACCGGGCAGACGATGGTGATCGACGGCGGCGTGACGATCTGAACCCCCGCGTCCGTCACCCCGGCTTCGTGCCGGGGTCCACCGTGCGGCGGGCGCATCGCATGAATTCATCGCCGGCGCGCGCGGCCCGGTGGATGCCGGAACAAGCCCGGCATGACGGAGGGTGAAATGCGGTTCCAGGACAAATCGATCATCGTCACCGGCGCGGGTTCGGGCATCGGGCGCGCGGCGGCGACGCTGTTCGCGGCCGAGGGCGGACGCGTGGTGGTGGCGGACATCAACGACACCGCCGACGCCACCGCGCAGGCGATCCGCGATGCCGGCGGCACCGCCGAGGCGATCCGCATCGATGCGGGCAACGAGGATGACGTGGCGAAGACGGTCGCGCTGGCGGTCGAGCGGTTCGGCGGGCTAGACGTGATGTTCGCCAATGCCGGCATTTCGGGCGGCATGGCCAATATCTTCGACACCGACGTATCGCTCATCACCGAGGTGCTGCGCGTCAACCTGATCGGCCCGTATCTGGCGGTGAAGCATGCCGCGCCGCATATCGCCGAGCGAGGCGGCGGGGCGATCATCCTGACCGCCAGCGTCGCGGGTATCCGATCGGGCGCGGGATCGCCGGCCTATTCGGCGTCCAAGGCGGGTGTCATCAACCTGGCGATGGTGTCGGCGCAGCAGCTGTCGGGATCGAACGTGCGCGTCAACGCGATCTGCCCCGGGCTGACGGAAACGGGGATGACCAAGCCGACGTTCGATTATGCGCGCGACGCGGGCAAAATGGACCGCGTCGGCCGGCTGAACCCGCTGCGCCGTGGTGCGCAGCCCGAGGAGCTGGCGAAGGTGGCGCTGTTCCTGGCGAGCGACGATGCCAGCTATGTCAACGGACAGGCGATCGCGGTCGATGGCGGGCTGTCGTCGAGCCACCCGGTGACCAAGCAGGAATATGGCCGCACCGCGGTGTAGCGGACCGCGCGACGGAACGGGTCGCGGCTGACACGGGTTTCTCCCGCGATCTGAGGAGAAACATCATGGCCGCGCCCGTCCGTTACACCCCCGCCGTCGAGGACGTGAAGCCAGACGAGGCCGAGGTGGTCCGCCAGCTGAACGAGACGTTCGACACGATCCTGGAGACGACCGCGAAGGATTACGGCCATGCGGTGCGCGCGGTCCATGCCAAGTCGCACGGCATCATCGAGGGCACGCTGACGATCGACGCCGACCTGCCGCCCGAGCTGGCGCAGGGGCTGTTCGCGACGCCGGGCGAGCACAAGGTGTTCCTGCGCCTGTCGACCAATCCGGGCGATATCCTGGACGATGCGATCTCGCTGCCGCGCGGGCTGGCGATGAAGGTTCTGGAGGTTCCGGGCGAGCGGCTGCCGGGTGCCGAGGGGAGCACGCAGGATTTCGTGATGGTCAACGCCACCGCGTTCCAGGCGAAGAGCGCCGACGCGTTCCTGGGCAACCTGAAGCTGCTGGCGAAGACGACCGATGTGGCGGAGGGCGGCAAGAAGATGCTGTCCGCGGTATTGCGCGGAGTGAACGGCGCGCTGAGCGCGGTGGGGATCGAGAGCGCGGCGATCCGCACGCTGGGCGGCGCGCCCAATGTCGATCCGCTGGGCGAGACCTATTACAGCGCGACGCCGTTCCGATATGGCGACCATATCGCCAAGTTCAGCCTGAAGCCGGTGGCGCCGGGGCTGCGCGAGCGCAATGGAGCGATCATCGACACCTCCGGGAACCGCGACGCGATCCGCGCGACGGTGCGCGAGGAGATGCAGCGGATGGACGGCGAATGGGAATTCCGTGTCCAGCTGGCGCGCGACCCGCAGCGCCAGCCGGTCGAGGATGCGACCGTCGAATGGGACGAGGCCGAGGCGCCGTTCGCGCGCGTCGGCGTAGTGCGGGCGCGGGCGCAGGACAGCTGGGATGCGGACCGTGTCGCGGCGGTCGACGAAGGAATGCGGTTCAGCGTGTGGACCGGGCTGGCGGCGCACCAGCCGTTGGGCAACATCAACCGCGCGCGCCGCGACACCTATCGCCACTCCGCCGAGTTTCGCGCGCGGGCGAACGGCTGCCCGATCCACGAACCGGGACGAATGGTCGAGCCGGCGTGATCGCTTAGCGGCGCGTTAACCGTTGCGGGTGCACGCGTTCGGCACGGAAGCAGTGGTGATGGTGGCGATGCAGAGCGATCTGTTGTGGGAAGCGATCGACCGATCGCAGCTGGTGATCGAATTCTCGCCAGACGGCATCGTCCGCAATGCCAATGCGCTGTTCCTGCGCGCCGCCGGCTATCGCCTGCAGGAGATCGTCGGGCGGCATCACCGCATCTTCTGCGCGCGCGAGGACGCCGGATCGCCCGAATATGCCGCCTTCTGGCGCAGGCTGTCGTCGGGGCAGGCCGAGGCGGGGCGGTTCCACCGGCTGGCCGCGGACGGCCGCGACCTGTGGTTGCAGGCGACCTATACCCCGGTGCGGGGCCGTGACGGAACGGTCGAGCGGATCGTCAAGTTCGCGGCCGATATCACCGACGAGGTCCGCCAGCAGGGCGAGCTGCGCTCGCAGCTGAGCGAGATCGCGCGCTATCGCCTGGTCGCCGACGAACGGCGCGACGAAACCGACGCGATGCTCACCAAGCTGGGCCGGGTGGTCGATTCGATCGCGGGCATCGCGGAGCAGACCAACATGCTGGCGCTCAATGCCTCGATCGAGGCGGCGCGCGCGGGCGCGGCGGGGCGCGGCTTCGCGGTGGTGGCCAGCGAGGTCAAGAAACTGGCCAACGACACCCATGCCGCGACGGCGCGGGCACGCGCGATGATCGCGGGCTGACGCCCGCCGGCATCAGCCGCGCGGCTCGCGCAGGCGGATCAGCCCTTCCTGCGCGACGCTGGCGATCAGCCGGCCGTCGGCGCTGAAGATCTTTCCGCGGTTCATGCCGCGGCCGTGACCGGCCCAGGGGCTGTCGGTCGTGTACAGCAGCCATTCGTCGGCGCGGAACGGTTCGTGGAGCCACACCGCATGGTCGAGGCTGGCGCTCTGGAACCCCGGCGAGGTCCAGTTGACGCCGTGCGGCAACATGCAGGTGCCGAGCAGCGACATGTCGCTGGCATAGGCCAGGATCGCGCGGTGGACCGCTGGATCGTTGCCGATCGGCGCGACGATGCGAAACCAGCTGTGCTGGACCGGATCGGTCGGGACGGGGCTGGCCCAGCGGCGCGGGAACACCGGGCGCAGCTCGATCGGGCGCGGGCGCAGCAGCGCGCGGCGAAATTTCTCGTCCACCCCGGCGCTGTCGGCAGCGCGCAACTCGGCCTCCGACCGCAGTTCCTCGGGCGGGGGGACGTCGGGCATCGCATCCTGATGTGCGAAGCCTTCCTCGGGCAGCTGGAACGAGGCGGCCATGTTGAGGATCGGCGCGCCGCGCTGCATCGCGATGACGCGGCGGGTGGCGAAGCTCTTGCCCTCGAAATCGCGCACGACGCGGTAGATGATCGGATGATCCTCCGCGCCCGCCCGCATGAAATAGGCGTGGAGCGAATGCGCGATCTTGCCCGACGGATCGGTCGACCGCTGCGCCGCCTGCAGCGCCTGGGCGATCACCTGCCCGCCGAACACGCGCCCCACGCCGCCGCGCGACCGGCGCCCGCGGTACAGATCGGTGTCGATCTCCTCGACGTCGAGCAGGTCCACCAGGTCGGCGGCGAGATCGGCGGGGGTG
>NZ_LSJO01000615.1:0-4581 GCF_001556735.1 Sphingomonas sp. CCH9-F2
CCTCTGCGAGACCCCGGCCCCTCACCCCGGCCCTCTCCCCGACGGGGAGAGAGAGACAGAACTCACATCCCCGGATTAAGCACCGTCACGAAATCGACGCGGCGCATCGTGTCCATCATTTCCCCCTCCCATTCGGGCGGGCAGGGGATGGAGCCGATCGCCCAGCCCATGATGTCGACATCCTGTTCCTCCAGCAGCGCCTCGAACCAGTCGAGCTGGTCGGGCGACCAGCCGGCGCCGTGCGCGTCAAAAAAGCCCCCGATCATCAGATCGGCCTCGCGCGTGCCGCGGTGCCAGGCGCGGAAGCGCAGGCGTTTCAGGCGGATGTCGTGGTCCATCAAACTCTTTCGTCATGCCAGCGGATGCTGGCATCTTTCTGCGGCAGGTGTGCCCGGTCACGCAAAGATGCCAGCTTTCGCTGGCATGACGGGCAACGGCGGAATAGTCGGACGGACATAGTCATGCGACCCGATATCCTCAATCCGTTGTTCGCCGAGGTACAGGCGCTCAAGGGCGTCGGCCCGACGCTGGCCAAGCCGCTGGACCGGCTGGGCATTGCGCGGGTCGTCGACCTGCTGTTCCATCTGCCGTCCGGCTGGGTCGACCGCGTGGCGCGCGACGAGCTGATGCACGGTGATGTCAGCCGGACGATCGCGATCACCGTGACCCCGCGCGAATACCGCACGTCGTCCTCGCCGCGCGGTCCGACGCGGGTGCAGGCGGTGGATGCGCATGGCAACTACGTCAGTCTGGTCTATTTCGGCGGATCGTCCGGCTGGGCGAGGAAGCAGCTGCCGCTGGGCGAGGCGAAGCGGATTTCGGGCAAGCTGGAGCAATATGGCCAGGAACTGCAGATCATCCACCCTGAGATCGTCGGCGAGGACGATACTTTTCGCGAGCGCGAGGCGATCTATCCGCTGAGCGAGGGGATGACGTCGCGCCGGCTGGCGGGGCTGATCGAACAGGCGCTGGCGCGCGCGCCGGTGCTGGCCGAATGGATCGAGCCGAGCCTGAAGGCGCGGCACGGCTGGCCCGACTGGCGCGAGGCGGTGGCGCGCATCCATGCCGACCCGGCGGACGCGACCGCGCGGGCTCGGCTGGCCTATGACGAGGTGTTCGCCAACCAGCTGGCGCTGTCGATCGTGCGCGCCGACACGCGGCGGCGGCGCGGGCGCGCGCTGGCGGGCGACGGGCGGCTGCGCGATCTGCTGCGGCTGCCGTACCAGTTGACCGGGGCGCAGGCGCGCAGCGTCCGGGAGATCGAGGGCGACATGGCGCAATCCTCCCCGATGCTGCGGCTGTTGCAGGGCGACGTCGGGTCGGGAAAGACGCTGGTGGCGGCGATGGCGCTGCTGATCGCGGTGGAGGCGGGGGCGCAGGGCGCGATGCTGGCGCCGACCGAGATCCTGGCGCGCCAGCATTACGAAACGCTGCGGCGGACGCTCGCGGGACTGCCGGTGGAAATCGCGGTGCTGACTGGCCGCGACAAGGGCCGCGCGCGCGAAGCGACGCTGATGGGGCTGGCGGACGGATCGATCCACATCCTGGTGGGCACGCACGCGATCTTCCAGGAGGCGGTCGGCTATCGCGACCTGGGGCTGGTGGTGGTGGACGAGCAGCACCGGTTCGGCGTGGCGGAACGGATGCTGTTAAAGGACAAGGGCCGCCAGCCGCCGCACGTGCTGGCGATGACCGCGACGCCGATCCCGCGCACGCTGACGCTGGCGCTGCATGGCGAGATGGACCAGAGCCGGCTGGACGAGATGCCGCCTGGTCGCGAACCGATCGAGACGCGCGTGGTGTCCGAGGAGCGCGTCGACGAGGTGATCAACGCGCTGGGCCGGCATCTGTCGGAGGGCAAGCAGGCCTATTGGGTGTGCCCGCTGGTGGAGGAAAGCGAGACCAGCGACCTTCAGGCCGCGGAGGCGCGCGCGGCGGCGCTGGCGAGCCGCTTCGGCGATCGTGTCGGGCTGGTCCACGGGCGGTTGCGCGGGGCGGAGAAGGATGCGGTCATGGCGCGCTTTTCCGCCGGCGAGACCGGCGTGCTGGTAGCGACGACGGTGATCGAGGTGGGCGTGGACGTCCCCAATGCGACGCTGATCGTCATCGAACATGCCGACCGTTTCGGGCTGGCGCAGTTGCACCAGCTGCGCGGGCGGGTCGGGCGCGGCGGGGGACGGTCGGTGTGCCTGCTGCTGCGCGGCAGCGCGCTGAGCGAGACGGCGCGCGCGAGACTGGCGCTGATGCGCGAGACCAACGACGGGTTCCGCATCGCGGAGGAAGACCTGCGGCTGCGCGGCGCGGGCGAGTTGCTGGGCACGCGGCAATCGGGGGAGGCGATGTTCCGGCTGGCGACGCCGGAACTGCTGGGCGAATTGCTGCCCGCGGCGACCGACGATGCGCGGCTGCTGATCGATCGCGACGGCGGACTGGAGGGCGAGCGCGGGCAGGCGGCGCGGGTGGCGCTGTACCTGTTCGAGCGCGACGCCGGGGTGGCGCTGCTGCGGTCCGGGTGATCCGTCAGCGCATCGCGGCGAGCGCGAACTGGTAAAGCGCGGGCGGTATTTCACGCGTCAGCCGGCAGCCGATGCGCCCGCCCAGCGTCCAGCGCACTTCCCCGGTGAAGTCGCCGACGACCGGCAGCGTGACCGATACCAGCGACCCCACCGGCAAGCCGGTCTCGCACCGCGCCATGAAGCCGTGCGGGGAGACGTTGACGATCGTCATCGGGAAAGAGGAATCACCGGTGCGGCCGCGCGCGCGAAACATGGTTTCGTCGCGCGTCTCGGCGCGTTCCTCGAAGATGGCGATTGCCGGACGTCCCACGCGGATACCTTTCCCAAGCTCGATATCGACAACACGACATCCGATTTAAGGAAGGGTGAAACGTTACGGGTGGCTAATCTCTTTACCCCGTTTGTCTAACGCGGGTGAACGATGCCGTGGTGCTTCTTTCCAGCCGATACGCGCACCGGCTGGCCGGCGAGCGTCACGACCGCGCCTTCGTCCGACACCTTTTCCCCGTCGATGCGCGCGCCGCCGCCCTTGATGAGGCGGCGGGCCTCCCCCTTCGATGCGGCGAAGCCCAGCTCGACCAGCGCATCGACCAGCGGGATCGATCCGGCGGCAGTGATCGACGGGAGCGATCCGCCGCTGGCGCCTTCCTCGAAGGTGCGGCGTGCGGTTTCGGCCGCCTCGTCCGCCGCCGCCCGGCCGCGACACAGCGCGGTCGCTTCGTTAGCGAGCACCTTCTTCGCTTCATTGATCTCGGCGCCTTCCAGTGCCTCGAGCCTGGCGATCTCGTCCAGCGGCACGTCGGTGAACAGCCGCAGGAAGCGGCCGACGTCGCGGTCATCAGTGTTGCGCCAGAACTGCCAGTAATCGAAGTGCGGTAGCTGATCCTCATGCAGCCACACCGCGCCGGCGACGGTCTTGCCCATCTTCTGCCCGTCAGCGGTGGTGAGCAGCGGGGTGGTGATGCCGAACACCTCCGTCCCGTCCATCCGGCGCGCCAGTTCGATGCCGTTGACGATATTGCCCCACTGGTCGCTGCCGCCCATCTGGATGCGCACGCCGTGGCGCCGCGCCAGTTCGCGGAAGTCGTAACCCTGCAGGATCATATAATTGAATTCGAGGAAGCTGAGCGACTGTTCGCGGTCCAGCCGCAGCTTCACCGAATCGAAAGACAGCATCCGGTTGACGCTGAAATGCTGCCCGACCTCGCGCAGGAAGGGGATGTATTCCAGCTTGTCGAGCCATTCGGCATTGTTGACCATCACCGCATCGGTGGCGCCGTCGCCGAACGTCAGGAACCGGTCGAAAATGCGGTGGATGCCCGCGATGTTGGCGGCGATCACGTCATCCGACGACAGTTTGCGCGCCTCGTCCTTGAAGCTCGGGTCGCCGATCTTGCCGGTGCCGCCGCCCATCAGCACATACGGTTTGTGCCCCGCCTGTTGCAGGCGGCGCAGCAGCATGATCTGCACCAGACTGCCGACGTGGAGCGACGGCGCGGTCGGATCGAAGCCGATATAGCCGGGCACCACCTGTTTCGCCGCCAGCGCATCGAGCGCGGCCGCATCGGTCGTCTGGTGGATATAGCCGCGTTCCGACAGAAGGCGGAGGAGATCGGACGAAAATTCGCTCATGACGGGACGGGGCGTTACACGCGCGTCAGCGCCGCGGCAATTGCGCCGTGGGATCGACCGGGGTGCGCCCGCGCCGCAGCTCGAAATGCAGTTCCGGCTGGTCGGCATAGCCGGTTGCGCCGCTGAGCGCGATCGTCTGCCCGCGGGTGACCGGATCGCCGCGCCGCACCAGCAATTTGGCGGCATGGCCGTAGACCGAGGTCCAGCCACCGCCGTGCCGGATGATGACCAGCCCGCCCAGTGCAGCGATCCCGTCACCGGCATAGGCGACCGTGCCGTCGGCGATCGACTTGACGGGGGTGTTGAGCGGGACGGCGATCTTGATCCCGTCGCTGCGTTCCCCGCTGGCGCCCGCGCCGAAGCGCCGGACGACCTGGCCCGACACCGGCCAGACGAAGCGCCCAGGTGCGGCGGCGGGCGCCACCACCGGGGT
>NZ_LSJO01000616.1:0-2287 GCF_001556735.1 Sphingomonas sp. CCH9-F2
TCTCCGGCGTGGTCACGCACAAGCGCATCTTCGCCGATTTCTTCACGCTGCGCTGGAACAAGGGGCAGCGCAGCTGGCTCGACGCGCACAATGTCAGCGCGGTGCTGGCGCTGCCGTACCATGCGGTCATCACCTACACCGGCCTTGTGACGCTGGTGGTGATGTACATGCCCTGGCCGATCGTCGCCAATTACCCGCAGCCCGCGCGCTTCGCTCAGGAAGCCTATGGCCTGGCCGCCGATGTCGAGCCGACCGGGCGCCCCGCGCCGCTGGTCGCCATCGCGCCGCTGGTGCGCGACGCCGAACGGCGGCTGGGCGGCGCGGCGGGGCGTCTCGTCGTCAGCCACCCCAATGACGCCGCGGCGACCGTCACCGTCACGCGCGGCAACGGCGCGTCGGTCGCCGCCCGCGGCGTCAGCGCGACCTATTCGGGCACGACCGGCCGGCTGCTGTCGGCCTCGGCGCCCCCCGGCGCTGCGATCACCACCGCCAACGTGCTGCTGGGGCTGCACATGGCGCAGTTCGCCGGCCCGGCGCTGCGCTGGACGCTGTTCGTGCTGGGGCTGAGCGGCGTGGCGATGGTCGGCACCGGGCTGCTGCTGTGGACCGCCGCGCGCCGCCGGCCGGGCGCGGCGCCCTTCTTCGGGCTGCGGCTGGTCGAGCGGCTCAACATCGCCATCATCGCCGGCCTGCCGCTGGGGATGGCGGCGTTCCTGCTCGCCAACCGGCTGCTGCCCGCCGGCATGCCGGGCCGCGCCGATGCGGAGGTCGCGGCGATGTTCTGGACCTGGGGCGCCGCCGCACTGCTGCAATGCGCGCGCCCGCCGCGGCTGGCGTGGCGCGATCTGTTCGCGCTCGGCGCGCTCGCCTTCGCCGCGATCCCGATCGTCGATGCGCTCGCCACCCCGCGGCTGGCGGCGGGCGATCCGCTGTTCCTCGCCTTCGATTCCGCGATGGCGGCGATGGCCGTCGCGCTCGCCTTCGCCAGCCGCCGCGCAGCGCGCATCCCCGCCGCCCCCGTCCGCCGTTCCGCCCGAAAGGTCGCCCATGCCTGATACGATCCTGACCGCCGCGCTCGCCTTCGTCCTGCTCGCCGCGACCGCGCATCGCCATCGCCGCGACGCCGGGGTCGCCACCCACGGCCAGGTCCGCGCCTTGCGCCTCGCGGCGGCCGCGCTGCTGCTGGTCGCGTTCACGCGCGCCGCCGGGCCGCTCGCGGGGGAACGGATCATCCGGTTCCTGGTCGGCGGGTCGATCGCCGGGATCGCGGTGGTGCTGGCGCTGTCGTTCGACGCCGCGCGCGTGCTGGCGCCGGTGCGCTGGCTGCTCAGCCGCCCCCGCCCCGCGCCGGCACCTGCGCGCGCCCGCGCACCGGCGCGCGCTCAGCGCGGCTGACGCGCGATCCAGGCGGCCAGCAGGTCGGGCCAGTAATGCGCGGGCAGCGCCGGGTCGCCGGTGCCGTAGCCGTGCCCGCCCTCCTGGAAGAAATGCGCCTCCACCGGGCGCTTGGCGGCTTCCAGCGCGCGCATCATGATCCGGCTGTTCTCCGGCGGCACCGCCGGATCGTCGAGCGAATGGACCAGGAAGGTCGGCGGCGTCTGCGCCGTCACGTGCAGCGCGGGTGAGCGCCGCTCGACCAGCGCCGCGCCCGGCGCATCGCCCAGCAGCAATTGCGTCGACAACGCATGGCCGATCCCCGCCGCGTGCGAGATCACGGGATAGATCAGCGCCGCGGTCGCCGGACGCGCGTCCAGCCGGTCGATCGCGTCGACGCCCGGCGCCAGCGGCTCGGCGAAACCGGTCGCCAGCGACGCGGCCAGATGCCCGCCCGCCGAAAAGCCGACCACCGATACCTGCGCCGGGTCGAACCCATATTCGCCCGCGACCGATCGGATCACGCGCATCGCGCGCTGCGCGTCCTGCAACGGCACGTCGGCGCGGTCGGCCCAGCCCTCGCCCGGCAGGCGATAGGTGAGGACGAACACGGTATAGCCCTTCGCCGTCATCCGCGCCGCGACGTCGACGCCCTCGTTGACGATCGACACCAGCCGGTATGCGCCGCCGGGAATCGACAGCAGCGCGCGCCCGTTCGATTCGCGCGGGCGGAACACGCGCAGGTCGGGCGCGGCGACATTGCGGATATAGATGGTGTCGCCCGGCTCGGCCGGCTGGCGGGTGAAGCCGGATCCGGGCGCGCCCTTCGGCCATAACGGGATCGACCGCGCCTGCCCCCAGACGACCGGCAGCGGCGGCAACGGCGGGGCCACGGGGGCCGCCCCCGTTGCCG
>NZ_LSJO01000617.1:0-12806 GCF_001556735.1 Sphingomonas sp. CCH9-F2
CCGCCGAACCGGCGGTGGCGATGGCGCCGGCGGTGCCCGTCGCCCCGGCGCCGGCGCGCGTGATCGCGGCGCAGCCTGCCGGCTACAAGGTCGCGCCGGCACCGCGCCGGGCCGCTGCCCCGGCCCCGGCCGCGGCGGCGGTGCGGATGCCGGCGAAGGGCGACTGGTTCGTCCAGCTCGGCGCGTATCAGAATGCCGCCGTCGCCAAGGACGGCTGGGGCCGCGCGGCGCGGCGCCTGCCGGTGCTGGCGCGGCTGAACCCCAATGGTGCGACCGCGACGGTCAAGGGCGCCAGCGTCTATCGTCTGTCGGTGGGCGGGTTCGCGCGCACCGACGCGGTGGCGCTGTGCCGCGGCCTGCGGGCGCGGGGCGGCCCGTGCTTCGTGCGCGGCGGCGTGGGCGAACAGATCGCCGCCTGGCACAAGGCCTCGCCGAACCGGCTGGCGAAGACGGCACCGCGCGGCAAGGGCGCGCAGCTGGCGGCGCGCTAACCCGCGATCTCGCGCCCGCCCTTCCACATGCGCAGCACGCGGCCCTGCACCGGCAGGCCGTCGAAGGGGGTGTTGCCGGCCTGGCCGGGCAGGTGATCCGACACGATCCGCCACGGGGCGTGCGGATCGACCAGGATGACGTCGCCCGGCATCCCCGGCGCCAGCGTGCCCGTCGCCAGCCCGAGCACCGCCGCCGGCGCGCCCGCCAGCAGATCGAACAGTCGCGCCAGCGTGACGTGCCCGTCGCGCGCCAGCCCCAGCGCCAGCGCCAGCACGGTCGCGGCATCCGCCGATCCGGCGGTGGCATCGGCATAGGGCAGCCTTTTCTCCTCCGGCCCGCGCGGGTCGTGCCCGGATGCGATGACGTCGATCGTCCCGTCCGCCAGCGCCGCCAGCGCCGCGCGCCGGTCCGCTTCGCACCGCAGCGGGGGCGAGACATGCGCGAAGGTGCGAAAATCGCTCATCGCAATATCCGACAGCAGCAAATGCGCGGGCGTGATCCCGCAGGTGACGCGCACGCCGCGCGCCTTCGCCGCCCGCACCAGCGCGAAGCCGGCGGCGGTGGTGACGCAGCGCAGGTGGAGGCGCGCGCCGGTCTCCTCCGCCAGCATCAGGTCGCGCGCGATCGCCAGCGGTTCGGCCAGCGCGGGCGCGGCGGGAAGGCCCAGCCGGCTGGCGGTTTCCCCCTCCGTCGCGACGGCATCGGCGACCAGCCCGCCATCCTCGGCATGGCTGACGACCGCGATGTCGAGATCGCGGGCATAGGACAGCACGCGGTGCATCACCCCCGAATCGGCGATCCAGCGCCGTCCGGTCCCCACCGCCGCCGCTCCCGCCGAGCGGCAGATCGCCATTTCGGCCAAATCCTGCCCCTTCAGCCCGCGCGTCGCCGCGGCGATCGGGTGGATCCACAGGTCCGGCCGGCCGATCAGTGCCAGCCGCTGGACCGCGCCCGGTTCGTCCAGCACCGGCGACTGATCGGGCATCGGCGCGACGCGCACGATCCCGCCCGCGCGGCACGCCGCCCGGTCGATCGCGCCGACGCCCAGATCGACGATCCCCGGCGCCAGCAACCGCCCGCCGCAATCGACGACGATGGCGTCGTCGGGCGCCAGTTCGTCGACGATCACGCCGTCGCGGATCACCAGGTCGCCGTCGCGCTCGCCTCCCGCGGGGCAGACCAGCCGCGCGTTGATGAAGTGCAGCGTGTCGCTCATGCCCAGCCCTCCACACCGCGCGCGCGCCGCGTCAGCACGTCGAGGCACGCCATCCGCACTGCCACGCCCATCGCCACCTGTTCGGTGATCGCGGATTGTTCGACATGGTCGGCGACTGCCGAATCGATCTCCACCCCGCGGTTCATCGGGCCGGGGTGCATCACCAGCGCGCCGGGCGCGTAACGCTCCAGCCGGTCGAGCGTCAGCCCGTAGCGCAGATGATATTCGCGCACCGAGGGGACGTAGCCGCCCGCCATCCGCTCGGTCTGGAGCCGCAGCATCATCACCACGTCGGCCCCCTCCATCGCGCGGTCGAAATCGGTGAAGGGGGTGACGCCGAACCGCTCGATCGCGGGCGGCATCAGCGTGGAGGGCGCACACACCCGCACCTCCGCCGCCAGCGCGGTCAGCGCCAGAATGTTCGAACGCGCGACGCGGCTGTGCAACAGGTCGCCGCAGATCACCACGCGCTTGTTGGCGATGCCGCCCAGCCGGCGGCGGATCGTCAGCGCATCGAGCAGTGCCTGCGTCGGGTGTTCGTGCCGCCCGTCGCCGGCGTTGAGGACCGGGCAGTCGACCTTGTCCGCGATCAGCCGCACCGCGCCCGACGACATATGGCGGATGACGATGACGTCGGCGCGCATCGCGTTGAGCGTCATCGCGGTGTCGATCAGCGTCTCGCCCTTCTTCACGCTCGACTGGGCGGCGTGCATGTTGACGACGTCGGCACCCAGCCGCTTGCCCGCGATCTCGAAGCTCAAGAGCGTGCGCGTGCTGTTTTCGAAGAAGGCGTTAATCTGCGTATAGCCGGCCAGCCGCTTGTCGGGAGCGGCATGGCCGCGATTGGCCTCCACCCATGTCTCCGCCTCGTCGAGGAGGAACATGATCTCGTGCGGCTGAAGCCCCTCGATCCCGGTGAGGTGGCGGTGCGGAAAGACCGCGCCTCCGGGGATGAGGGTGGCGGGGCGGTGGTCCGAGCGTTGCATCGAGAGCGCCGGGTAGCGGGGCGCGCGGGCCGGGGCAATATGGACGGCGCGCGCTTTCTTCGTATCGGTGGGCGCTTTATGCCGCGTCGCAGGGGAGGACAGGTCATGCTGATCGTTACCGGCGCCGTCATCGCGGCGCCCGACACCGTGGACACCATCGTCGCGGAGGCCGCGCGCCATGTCGCGCAGTCGCGCACCCAGCGGGGGTGCATCGCGCACGCCTGGCACCGCGACCCCGACGACCCGCTGCGGATCGTGTTCCTCGAACGCTGGACCGACATGGCGGCGCTGCGCACGCATTTCGCGCATCCGGGATCGGCGCGGTTCATGACGACGATGCGTGGCCATGCGCAGGCGATCGAACCGATCGAGATTTTCGAGGCGATGCCAGTCGCGCCGTGAGCAGCGTTGCGCCACGCGAATGTTGCGAATGTTGAGACGCTGGCGGGGGTGTGGCGGAAACGCGCGGCGCCGGGTGGGAGCGGGGCGGAAGGCGGTGCATGGCGTGCGCATCGGGACATGGCGAGCGGTCTAGGGCGCCGGTCGGCGTGTAGGACAGGGGTGGGGGAGGCATTCCCGTTTCCCGGTCGACGGATGTTCGGAAACGGGTTTGGGGACATGCGGATGGCGCCGGGATCGGATCAACCGTTGGTGGCGCCTTTCGCTGTTATTCGTTCGGTTGCGGGAACGTGAAGCGCGGGGTTGCGGCCAGGTGATGGGCACGGCATTCTGGATCCAAATGGAATGCCGTTTTGGGGAACCGCAATGAAAACCCGCGCCGCATCGGCTGATGATGCTGCGGAAATGGGCCGAGTGCTTCGCGAGATCATTGACCATAACGGCCGCCAGCGTCCGAGCGATGTCGATTTCGTCATGGGTCGCTACATCGCTGACCCTACCAGCATACAATGTACGGTTGCTATCGACGAAGCAGGGAACGTGGTTGGCTTTCAGTCTTTGAAGAAAGCCGTCGCGGGAAACCCGTATGATACACCGGAAGGATGGGGGATCGTCGGAACCCATATTAGCCCCAAAGTGCACCGGCAAGGCGTCGGCAAATTCTTATTCGCAGCGACGCGAGAAGCCGCACTTCAAGCAGGACTGGAAAAGATCGACGCCTACATCGGAGCCGACAATTCATCCGGCCTCAGATACTATGATGCTATGGGTTTTCGGACATATCGAACGCCCGAAGGAATTGTTCAGAAGGTCTGCGATCTTTGATTTGATCGCGCTCGCGGCATAGCGCTCGCCTGCCCCGAAACACCGTCCTCGTGGAAAGCCGCTGCGGGCCGACGTTATCGGTGTGCGAGGATGTTCAGCAATCGGCCGAAGGGATCGCGAACGAAGAAGCGCCGCACGCCCCACGGCTCGTCGGTCGGGCCATATTCCACCGGGTGGCCGGCAGCGACGACCCGCTCGTAAGCGTCGGCAAGGTCATCCACCTCGATCGATAGATCGGGAACGGGCGTGCCGGACCCGCCTTCTACGGCGAAGCTGAGCTGCGGCGTCGATTGGCCGGTTCCGACGAAGGTGATGATCCAGCCGTGATCCATGCCCAGCGACATGCCCAGGACGTCTCCATAGAACGCCTTCGCCGCATCCATCCGGTCGGTCGCCATATTCGCCACGACCCGCTTGACCGCCATGCCTCACCTCCTGTCCCGATCGATTCTGTTCGGCAAATCGGGGTGCTGACATGGCGATTTCCATTTCCCGATCGCTTGCGGAAAACGTCACCCCATGACCAGCGCGTCGATCGCGGCTTGCAGAATCGTCGCGGCGGCGTGGTTGTCGATGCGGTCGGCGCGTTTGGCGCGGCTGAGGTCCTGTTCGATCATCGCGCGCTCGGCGGAGACGGTGGACCAGCGTTCGTCCCACAGCAGGATCGGATAGCCGGCGTCGACGCAATTGCGCGCGAAGGCGCGGATCGACTGGGTGCGCGGGCTGTCGCTGCCGTCCAGGCTGAGCGGCAGGCCGATGACCCAGCCGGCGACCTGTTGCTGCACCGACAGCGCGACCAGCGACTCTTTGTCCTTCGTGAACTTCGTGCGGCGGATCAGTTGCGCGGGGCTGGCGAAGCTCCAGCCGGCGTCGCACAACGCGGTGCCGATCGTCTTCGTCCCCACGTCCAGCCCGAGCAGCCGGCCACCGTTGGGCAGGGCCGCGCGATAATCGGCGGCGGCGAGTGCGATCATCGCGTCGCCGCGGCGTAGCGGCGCGCGGCGTCGGCGCGGACGTTGGCCCAGAACAGGCTGTAGTCGTAGACGTGGTAGTTGTTGCCGGGCAGCGCATAGGGGCCGACGTCGGGCGCGGCGCCGATCAGCAGCAGCCCGCGCGGATCGCAAGCCGCCGGCACCTGTCCGGGGCGCAGATCGGCCGTGCTCATGTCGCTGTTGGGATAGAGCGTGCCGAGGTTGGCGGTGGCGGGCGCGGCGGCGCCTTGCGTGCCGGTCAGCGGGTTGACGCACAGCATCGGCGTGCCGCGGCGCGGGCGGCCGTCGAACCCGGTGCTGCGGTCATAGACCTGCTGGATCAGCGAAGGGTCGGCGGGTTCGGCGAACGTCTGCCACGACAGCACGCAGCCCGCCTGATCGGCGGCGGTACAGGCGGGCAGGCCGAGTGCGGCGAGATCTGTGGTGGTCGATACCGGCCAGCCGACGACATAGGCGGCGACGATCCGCCGCGCGAGCGGGGTGCCGGCGACGCGATCCTTGAGCAGATGCGTCAGGTGCAGCGCGCCCTGGCTGTGGCCGGCGAGGATGATCGGGCGTGTCGGGCCGACCTCCCCCAGGAATTCGTCGAACGCGGCCAGGATATCGCCATAGGCGAGGCGCAGCGCCTGTTCGGCGGCCGACTGGTCGGTCAGGAAGGCGCCGAACGTCGCCTGGCGATAGCGCGGCGCCCAGATCGCGCCGACATCGTTGAAGGCGCTGGCCTGACCGCGCAGGAACAACGCGGCGCGCGCATTGGCTTCCTGATCGTCGAGCGGCGCGTTCCAGTGCGCGCGATTGAGGTAGGAGGTGGGGTGGATGAAGAACACCGCCGCCCCCCCCGCGGTGCGGCGCGGCTGATGGCCGGCGGGCGCCCATAGCGCCGGGTTGCCCGGCAGGTCGGGGCGCGCCAGCCACATCTTCCGCTCCCGGTAATCGGCGGCGGACAGCGCGCGCTGCCCCTTGAACGATTCGCCGGGGACCATCGCCATGCGCATGATCTCCACCCCCCACAGGCGATAGGCGAAGGCCGCGGCGATCCCGAGCACGATCAGCCCCGCGACGACATAGAGGAATTTGCGGACCAACGCGCCATCACCATCCTTGCCCGGCGGCGGAAATGCCCCGACGGCAGCGGCATTGCCGTGCCCCGGATTGGCGGTGGGCGCAACCGTGGCGGCGCGGTGGTTGCGTTCCCGCCGTCCGCAATGGTAGCGGCGCGCCATGTCCGTCACCATCGATACCGTAAGGCGCATCGCCGGCCTGGCCCGCATCGCCATCACCGAGGAGGAGGCCGCGCGCCTCGCGCCCGAACTGGGCAATATCCTGGGCTTCATCGAGCAGCTGGGCGAGGTGGATACCGCCGGGGTCGCGCCGATGACCGCGGTGATCCCCAACCACCTGCGGCTGCGCGACGACGTCGTCACCGACGGCGGCATCCGCGAGGCGGTGCTGGCGAACGCGCCGCAGGCCGAACATGGATTCTTCACGGTGCCCAAGGTGATCGAATAATGACCGAGCTGACCGACCTGGGCATCGCCGCGATCCGCGACGGCGTGCGCGCCGGCGACTTTTCCGCGCGCGAGGTGGCCGAGGCGTTCGTCGCCGCGGTGGCCGCGGCCAAGCCGCTCAACGCCTTCCTGGTGGAAACCCCCGACCATGCGCTGGCCGCCGCCGACGCCGCCGACGCCGCGCGCGCGGCGGGCGACGCGCCCAGGCCGATGGCGGGCGTGCCGATCGGGATGAAGGACCTGTTCTGCACGAGGGGCGTGCCCAGCACCGCGGCGAGCCGCATCCTGGAGGGCTTCACCCCCCAGTATGAATCGACCGTCTCGCAGAAATTGTGGGATGCCGGCGCGGGGATGCTCGGCAAGCTGAACATGGACCAGTTCGCGATGGGATCGTCGAACGAGACGAGCCATTTCGGCAATGTCGTCAGCCCGTGGCGGCGCAGCGACGGCGGCAACGCCGATCTGGCGCCGGGCGGATCGTCGGGCGGGTCGTCCGCGGCGGTCGCGGCGCGGATCGCGCCGGGGGCGACCGGCACCGACACCGGCGGGTCGATCCGCCAGCCGGCCGCCTTCACCGGGATCAGCGGGATCAAGCCGACCTATGGCCGCTGTTCACGCTGGGGCGTTATCGCCTTCGCCTCGTCGCTGGATCAGGCCGGGCCGATGGCGCGCGACGTGCGCGACTGTGCGATCATGCTGGAGGCGATGGCGGGTTTCGACGCCAAGGACGCGACCAGCCTGGACGTCGCGGTGCCGCAGTGGGAGGCGGGGCTGAACCCCTCGCTGAAGGGCAAGCGCGTCGGCATCCCGAAGGAATATCGCGTCGACGGCATGCCGCCGGAGATCGAGGCGCTGTGGCAGCAGGGCATCGACTGGGTCCGTGATGCGGGCGCCGAGGTGGTCGAGGTATCGCTGCCGCACACCAAATACGCGCTGCCGGCCTATTACATTATCGCTCCGGCGGAGGCGTCGTCGAACCTCGCGCGCTATGACGGCGTGCGCTACGGCCTGCGCGACCTGCCGGACGGCGCGAACCTTCAGGAGATGTACGCGAAGACCCGCGCCGAGGGGTTCGGCGACGAGGTGAAGCGGCGCATCCTGATCGGCACTTACGTCCTGTCGGCGGGCTTCTACGACGCCTATTACACGCAGGCGCAGAAGGTCCGCACGCTGATCGCGCAGGACTTCGACACCGCATGGGAGCGGTGCGACGTGCTGCTGACCCCGACCGCGCCGTCGGCGGCCTTCGCGCTGGGCGAGAAGAGCGCCGATCCGATCGCGATGTACCTCAACGACGTGTTCACGGTGCCGTCGTCGCTGGCCGGGCTTCCGGCGATGAGCGTGCCGGGCGGCGTCGACGCCGGCGGGCTGCCGCTGGGGTTGCAGGTCATCGGCAAGGCGCTGGACGAACAGGCCGTGCTGAACGCGGCGCTGGCGATCGAGCAGCGCGCCGGCTTCGTGGCGCGGCCGGGGCGGTGGTGGTGACACACCTAGCGGGCGTTGCTGATTGGCTTGCTTGGTTTGGCGTATTCATCACGCTCGCGTCGCTGGCTTGGTCCGCAAAAAGGTATGTCGACCTGCGTAAGGTTGAGGATGAGCACGCACGATACCGGCGCTTCTTCGAAATCATGGACATGCTTGGTTCTTCAGGTTCGATAGCGTCGAAGGTCGCCGCCGCATATCAGCTTCGTAGCTACCCCGAATACGCCGACTTGCTTGAGCGCTTTTGCAGAGAGTCTCAGCGCTATGTTCGTGGTGACAGCGCTGAGCTTTGTTGGACGAACTTCGGCGGACTACCGAGCATTTCGAGGTTCGAAGGAGGCGGCAATGAAGTGGACGCTTAAGCCGGACGCCAGCGGTCGGATCACCATACCCAAACAATTGCGCGACATGCTGGGTTTGACGCCAGCGAAGCCTGTTGAATGGTATATAAATCGAGACGGCCAAGTCGCTTTCAGGGCCGGTGAAGGAAAATCAGAGTGACAGAACCGTTCCGTATCAAGGGCGCCACCGGCGACTGGGAGGTCGTGATCGGCCTCGAGGTTCATGCGCAGGTGACGTCGAACGCCAAATTGTTCTCCGGCGCGGCGACCGCGTTCGGGGCGGAGCCGAACACGCAGGTGTCGCTGGTCGATGCCGCGATGCCCGGGATGCTGCCGGTGCCCAACCGCGAATGCATCCGTCAGGCGGTGCGCACCGGCATGGCGATCGACGCGCAGATCAATAAATGGTCGCGGTTCGACCGGAAGAATTATTTCTACGCCGACCTGCCGCAGGGTTACCAGATTTCCCAGCTGTATCATCCACTTGTCGGCGAAGGTTTGATCGAGATCGAAGATGGCGAGACCGTCAAGACGATCGGTGTCGAGCGGATCCATGTCGAGCAGGATGCCGGCAAGCTGATGCATGACCAGCACCCGACGCGTTCCTATGTGGACCTCAACCGCTCGGGCGTGGCGCTGATGGAGATCGTCAGCCGGCCGGACATGCGTTCTCCTTCTGAAGCAGGGGCTTACCTGCGAAAGCTGCGGGCGATCCTGCGCTATGTCGGGTCGTGCGACGGGAATATGGAGGAAGGCTCGATGCGCGCCGACGTCAACGTCAGCGTGCGCAAGCCGGGCGAGGAATTCGGCACGCGGACCGAGACGAAGAACGTCAATTCGGTGCGTTTCGTGATGGCCGCGATCGAGCATGAGGCCAACCGCCAGGTCGACGTGTTGGAGGCGGGCGGGACGATCGTGCAGGAGACGCGACTGTTCAACCCGGACACCGGCACGACGCGGTCGATGCGGTCGAAGGAAGATGCGCACGATTACCGCTACTTCCCCGATCCCGACCTGTTGCCGCTGGAACTGGACGAGGCGTTCCTGGCGGATTGCCGCGCCAGCCTGCCCGAACTGCCCGACGCCAAGCGCAAGCGCTACGAGGGGCTGGGGATCACGCCGTACAATGCCGAGGTGCTGACCGCCGAGGTGGAGAGCGCGCGCTGGTTCGACGCGCTTCTCGAGGCGGGGGCGAAGCCGGCGGCGGCGGCGAACTGGGTGACCAGCGAATTGTTCGGCGCGCTCAACCGGCTGGGCAAAAGCATTGCCGACAGCCCGGTGACCCCGGCGCAGGCGGCCGAGCTGCTGGCGCTGGTGGCGGACGGCACGCTGTCCGGCAGCCTGGCCAAGCAGGTGTTCGAGGCGATGCTGGAGACCGGCGAGGCGCCGGGCAGGATCGTCGAGGAACGCGGGCTGAAGCAGACCAGCGACACCGGCGCGATCGAGGCGGTGATCGCCGAGGTGCTGGCGAAGAACCGCGGCCAGCTGGAACAGTATCGCGGCGGCAAGGTGGCGCTGTTCGGCTTCTTCGTCGGCCAGACGATGAAGGCGATGGGCGGCAAGGCCAACCCCGCGGTGGTCAACGAATTGTTGAAAAAGGCGCTGGACTAGCGCCGGCGGCGCCCCCTAGTTTTCCGGCGGGGAAACGGGACGGGGGCGTCTTACCATGCGGGTTATTCTGGTCGCGGCAGCGGCGCTGCTGGCGTGCGCGACGTCGGCTGGCGCGCAGGAAAAGCGCGCGGTGCGGCAGGGGTTCGACCTGGCGGCGGGCAGCGGCAAGACGATCCTGGTGTTCCGCCCCACCGTCACCGTCGGGGCGCAATCGACCGGGGGCATGTTCGAGCCGAACGCCGACTGGACCGACAAGGCGCGCGCGAACATCGATGCCGCGTTGGCCGAGCGACAGGCGCTGCTGGGCAACAAGGTGATCGCGGCGCCCGAGAGCTTTGGCGAGGATGCGCAGCGGGTCGAGGAATATTCCCGGCTGTTCGCCGCGGTATCGCAGGCGGTGATCGAATATCAGTTCTTCGTCGGCAACCGCCTGCCCACCAAGAAGCGCGACAACAAGGCCGGCGTGTTCGACTGGTCGCTGGGCGAGGGGGTGCGCGACCTGCCGGGGGCGAAGGACGCGGACTATGCGCT
The DNA here is from genome assembly GCF_001556735.1 of Sphingomonas sp. CCH9-F2. Taxonomy (NCBI): domain Bacteria; kingdom Pseudomonadati; phylum Pseudomonadota; class Alphaproteobacteria; order Sphingomonadales; family Sphingomonadaceae; genus Sphingomonas; species Sphingomonas sp. CCH9-F2. The sequence goes on from NZ_LSJO01000617.1 coordinate 10,384, forward strand.
CTTCATCTACAACAAGGATGCGTACGGCTCGACGGGCCGCAAGCTGTTGCAGATCGCGGCGCTGCTGGGGCCGGGAATCGCGGTGACGTCGGGCGCACATGCCGGTTACGCGGGGCTCGTCGACCTGCGCAGCGGCGATGTGCTGTGGCTCAACGCCGACGGGGCGATGGGCGGCGACGTGCGCGACGCGGACGGGGCGAAGAAGCGTGTCGGCCAGTTGCTGGAGGAATTTCCCGGCAGCGCGCCGGCGCCGGTCGTGGCGCCGCCGGTCCCCGCGAAGTGAATGCGGCGCTGACGGCGCTGGCGCTGGCGCTGGCGGCGCCTGGGGGTGCGGGCGCGACGAAGCCCGCGCCGCCGCCGCCGCCCTATGCCGGCGTCTATCAGCCGCAGGGCGTCGACGAGATCGGGCTGTGGCGCGAGGATGACGAGCGCGAGGCGAAGCTGGCGCATTCGCCGCTGGTCATCCACGACGAGGCGTTGACCGGCTATGTCTGCCGCGTGCTGTGCGCGGCGGTGGGCGAGGACCGGTGCAAAGCGACGCGCGTCTATGTGGTGCGCGTGCCGGTGTTCAACGCCAGCATGTCGCCCAACGGGACGATGCTGGTCTACAGCGGGCTGTTGCTGCGGGTGCGTTCGGAATCCGAGCTGGCGGCGGTGCTAGGGCATGAGTTCGGGCATTTCGAGAAGCGCCACCTGCTCAGCCAGTTCAAGGCGCGCCGCACTGGCACCGATCTGCTCAGCTGGGCGGCGGTGCTGGGCTCGATGGCCGGGCCGCAGGGCGCGCGCAGCTTCAACGACCTGCAGTTGTCGGTGCTGGGCAACATATACCGCTTTGGCCGGGATCAGGAGCGCGAGGCCGATCTGGTCGGGCTGGGGTATCTCAACGCCAGTACGATGCGCCCCGGTGCCGCGTCGCGGGTATGGCGCACGCTGATCCAGGAGCGCGAGGCGTCGGCCGCGGCGCGCGGCCTGCGCAAGCCCGATTTCAACCGGGTGGCGTTTTTCGATTCGCACCCGCCCGACGGCGAGCGTGCGGACTATCTCTACGCGCTGGCCGCGCCCGACGGCGAGACGCGCGACGAGGGGACGGAGCGCTACGCCGCGGCGATGGCGCCATGGCTGCCGCCGTTCCTGGACGACCAGATCAAGCTGAACGATTTCGGCGCGAGCGATTTCATCATCACCCATCTGGCGGAAAGCGGCTGGACCGCGCCGCTGTGGCGGGCGCGCGGCGACCTGTTCCGCCGGCGCGGGCAGCCGCGCGACCTGATGAATGCGGCCGATTTCTACGCCAAGGCGGTCGCGCTCGACCCGCAACTGGCGGAGGCACAGCGCGGGCTGGGGCTGTCGCTGGTGAAGACCGGGCGGACCATGGAGGGGGCAGCCGCGCTGCGCCGTTATCTCCACCTCAAACCGGGCGCTGCCGACGCCGCGATGATCGGCATGATCCTTTCCACGATCGGAGAAGCGAAATGACGTTGGCGAACCGCATGATCGCCGCGACGCTGGCGGCCGCGCTGACGGTCGCCGCGGCGGGGGCCTGGGCGCACAGCTATCGCGAAAGGAACGTCGCCACGCCGATCGCGGACACGCGGATGACCGTCACCCCGCCGCGCGACTGGAACCGGCTGTCGGGCAAGCCGGGCAAGGTCGCGGAGACCTGGACGCTGGATGGCGAGCAGCTGAACGACGTCACCTTCTATGCCGGTGTCGAGCCGGGCGACCCGCTGGTGCGCGAACGCAACCGCAAGCGCGCGCCGCTGCCGAAGTTCACGGGCGGGACGCTGCTGGCGGAAATCCCGGAGCTGCTGGAGGGCACGTATCGCGCGCTCAAGGGGATCGGGACGTTTGCGGTGACGTCGTCGCAGCCCGGCCGGTTCCTCGACCATGATGCGGTGACGTTCGCCTACGACTATCTCGATTCGGATCAGCTGCCGCGGCGCGGAGAGGCCGTGGCGACGATCATCGACAAGCGATTGTATATGGTGACGTTCGATGCGCCGAGGTTGCATTATTTCGACAAGGGCGTGGGGGATTATCACGCGCTGGTCGCCGCCACGCGGCTGGCGGCCCCGCCCGCAACGGGCGGCGGGCGATAGCGGGGCGGCGCGGGCCGCCCCGCCGCGTCACTGTTGCGTCAGGTCCTGATTCTTCACCTCGCCGCCGGTGCCGCTGTTGCCGTCGAACTCGCCGGTCTTCGTGAAACGCGCCGGTTCTTCGCCGCCTTCGCCGCGGTCGACGGCGTCGCTGCGCGCCTCTACCGCCTGCTGGATATCGGGACGCGGATCGTCGCGGTTGGGAGTGACGTCGATCGTCTTGATATCGGCCATGCTGGCGCTCCTGTCAGATGCTGGGGTTGGCCGGGGCCGGATCGCCCGCCGGAGTGCCGGGGGAGGGCACGTCGACATCGGGCGTCGGCGGAT
>NZ_LSJO01000618.1:0-23354 GCF_001556735.1 Sphingomonas sp. CCH9-F2
GCGCCGCCGCCTGCCCCGCGATCGCCGCCGCCGTCACCCCGATCATCGCCTGCCGTGCGAGCCGCGCGATCATCGCCTGCCGTGCGAGCCGCGCGATCATCGCCTGCCCCGATCCGTCCACCCTGTCAATCTCCCCGGTCGTCGTCGCGCCCCATATGGCGGTGCGCACCCTGCTGGCCAATGAACAAGCGAAAAGAAGCTGCGGTTGCACGGTGGATGTGGTGAAGCGACGTGATGCAGATCAGGCCCGCCACCAACGACCGCGCGGTCGCGCCGTGGCGCGCGCCGGGTTTCGCGGTGGTCGGCACGCCGCCACGCGCGTTCGACCATCCCGGCCACGGCCCGGTCGATGCGCTGGTGATGTACCGCGATCTGGCACAATAGTTGCCGCGCGCGCGGCCGCGTTCTACGGCTGGGCGATGACCGATACGCTGACCGCCCCCGCTGCCGATTCCGCCCGCGAAACCACCACCGGCGCCGCGCGCCTTGCGCGCCGCATGGAACGCGGCGCGGCGTTCCTGGGCGCGGACGTCGCGATCATGGCGGGCGCGATGTCGTGGGTGTCGGAACGCCATCTGGTCGCGGCGATGTCGAACGCGGGCGGGTTCGGCGTGATCGCATGCGGCGCGATGACCCCCGAACTGCTCGATGCCGAGATCGCGGGGACGAAGGCGCTGACGACCCGCGCGTTCGGCGTCAACCTCATCACCATGCACCCGCAGCTGACCGATCTGATCGCGGTATGCGCGCGCCACGGCGTCGGGCATGTCGTGCTGGCCGGCGGGCTGCCGCCCAAGGGCTCGCTGGAGGCGATCAAGGCATCGGGCGCGAAGGTCATCTGCTTCGCCCCCACGCTGGCGCTGGCCAAGAAGCTGATCCGATCGGGCGTCGACGCGCTGGTGATCGAGGGGATGGAGGCCGGCGGCCATATCGGCCCCGTGTCCACCAGCGTGCTGGCGCAGGAAATGCTGCCCGAGATCGCCGATCAGGTGCCGGTGTTCGTCGCCGGCGGGATCGGCCGGGGGGAGGCGATCGCCGGCTATCTCGACATGGGCGCGGCGGGCGTCCAGCTGGGCACGCGCTTCGTCTGCGCGACCGAGAGCATCGCGCACCCCAATTTCAAGAAGGCGTTCATCCGCGCCAGCGCGCGCGACGCGGTCGCCAGCGTGCAGATCGACCCGCGCCTGCCGGTGATCCCGGTGCGCGCGCTCAAGAATGCCGGGTCGGAGCTGTTCACCGCGAAGCAGCGCGAGGTCGCGCAGTCGCTCGACGAGGGCGCGGTCGCGATGGCCGAGGCGCAGTTGCAGATCGAACATTACTGGGCCGGCGCGCTGCGCCGCGCGGTGATCGACGGCGATGTCGAACATGGCAGCGTGATGGCCGGCCAGTCGGTCGGCATGGTGACGAAGGAAGAACCCGTCGCCGACATCATCGCCGCGTTGATGGCGGAGGCCGCCGAGGCGCTGGACCGCCGCACGCGCTGAGCGTCGCGATCCCGGCGTCGAGCCTTCAGTCCATCCTGCAAACCGTCATCCCAGCGAAGGCTGGGATCTCATGCCGGCAGGGCGCCGCAGGAGCCGCGAAAGGCCCCGGCCTTCGCTGGGGCGACGATTCTGGCGACATGCCGGGCGGAAGCACGATCCAACCGCGCGGCATCTCCTTTCCGCATTGCACCATCGGCCGTCGCGGGCCACCTAGGCGCGCATGAGCGCCTCCCTTCCGCCCCCGCCCGCCGATCTGCTGGCCGGCGCCAGCCTGTTCCTCGATTTCGACGGTACGCTGGTCGAACTGGCCGCCACTCCCGATGCGGTGGCGGTCGCGCCCGAACTGCCCGGCCTGCTCGAACGGCTGGCGGCGCGTCTGCCTGGCGGGGTCGCGATCGTCAGCGGGCGTCCGGTGCATGAGGTGCGCGCGCTGATCGCGCCCGCCGCGCTGGTGATCGCGGGCAGCCACGGGCTGGAGATCGCCGACTCCGACGGCACCGTCCACGCGCCCGATCGCCCCGCCGCGCTCGACGCCGCGCTGGCCGCCGCGCACGACTTGGCCGCTGCGCACGACGGCATGCTGGTGGAGGACAAGCCATTCGGCGTCGGCCTCCACTATCGCCGCGCGCCGCATGCCGGCGATGCCGCCGCCGCGTTTGCCGATAGGCTGGCCGCGCGCCACGGGCTGGTCGTCCAGCATGGCAAGATGGTGGTGGAACTGCGCCTGCCCGGCCGGGACAAGGGCGCGGCGGTCGATCTGTTGATGACGGAACCGGAACGGCGCCACGCGCGTCCTGTGTTCATGGGGGACGACGTGACCGACGAGGCGGGCTTCCATGCCGCGCGTGCGCTGGGTGGCGCCGGCGTGCTGGTCGGTGCGCCGCGCGCGACCGCCGCGTCCTACCGCCTTGCCGGCGTTGCCGACGCGCTCGCCTTTCTCGACGCCGCCACCGCACGGGGGGATGCATGACGACGACGCTGGATCTGTGGCCGATCGGCAATTGCCAGGTCAGCGCGCTGGTCGATCGTGCCGGCCGCTTCGTATGGGGCTGCGTGCCGCGCGTCGATGGCGATCCGTTGTTCTCCGCGCTGCTGGGCGGCGAGGCGCCCGACACCGGCTTCTGGGGGATCGGCCTGGAGGATTCGGTGTCGGTGGAGCAGGAATATATCCGCAACACCCCGATCCTGGTCACCACCCATCGCGACGCGCACGGCGGCGCGATCGAGGTGATCGATTTCTGCCCGCGATTCCAGCGGGAGGGGCGCACCTACCGCCCGGTCGCCTTCGCGCGGATCGTCCGCCCGGTGGCGGGCAGCCCGCGCGTGCGGGTGCAGCTGCGCCCGACCTGCGGCTGGGGCGGGGGGTGCCGCGAACAGATCGGCGGATCGAACCATTTGCGGCTGCTGATGGATACGATCGCGCTGCGGCTGACCACCACCGCGCCGATCGCGATGGTGCAGGGCGAACGCGCGTTCCGCGTCGAGCGCCCGCTGCACTTCTTCCTCGGGCCGGACGAAAGCTTCCAGGGCGATCTGGCCGCGACGGTCGACCTGATGCTGTATCGCACGACGCACGAATGGCAGTCGTGGGTGCGCGGGCTGGCCGTCCCGCTGGAATGGCAGGATGTCGTCATCCGCTGCGCGATCACGCTGAAACTGTGCCAGCATGAGGAAACCGGCGCGATCGTCGCGGCGCTGACCACCTCGATCCCCGAACATGCCGGGTCGCAGCGCAACTGGGACTATCGCTTCTGCTGGATCCGCGACGCCTATTACACGGTGCAGGCGCTTAACCGCCTCGGCGCGCTCGACGTGCTGGAGGGCTATCTGGGCTATCTGCGCAACATCGTCGATGTCGCCAGCCATGACGAGCAGCGCGGTGGGCACATCCAGCCGCTGTACGGCGTGCTGGGCGAGGCGCACCTGCCCGAACGGATCGAGACGACGCTGCCCGGCTATCGCGGCATGGGGCCGGTGCGCGTCGGCAACCAGGCGGCCGAACAGATCCAGCACGATGCCTATGGCCAGATCGTGCTGTGTTCGGTCCACGCCTTCTTCGACCAGCGGCTGTTCCGCATCGCGGGGCAGGAGGATTTCGAATCGCTCGAACATGTCGGCGACCGCGCCTGGGCCTATTACGATCAGCCCGACGCCGGCCTGTGGGAGCTGCGCACGCGCCAGAGCGTCCACACCTATTCCTCGGCGATGTGCTGGGCGGCGTGCGACCGGCTGGCAAACGCTGCCGAACGGCTCGGCCTGCCCGAGCGGCAGGCGCTGTGGGCCGGGCGCGCCGACACGATCCGCGCGCGCATCGAGGAGGCGGCGTGGCGCGAGGGGACGCGGCGCATGTCCGCGACCTTCGGCGGCGACGATCTGGATGCCAGCGTGCTGCAATTGCTCGACCTGCGCTTCTTCGCCGCCGACGATCCGCGCTTCATCGACACGCTGACCGCGATCGAAACCGGGCTGCGGCGCGGCTCGACGATGCTGCGCTACGATACCGAGGATGATTTCGGCCTGCCCGAAACCGCGTTCAATTTCTGCACCTTCTGGCTGATCGAGGCACTGTTCCTAACCGGGCGCAGCGACGAGGCGCGCGTTTTGTTCGAAGAGATGCTGGCCCGCCGCACCGCCGCGGGGCTGCTGTCGGAGGATATCGATCCGACGACGGGCGAATTGTGGGGCAATTACCCGCAGACCTACTCGCTGGTCGGCATGATCAATTGCGCCGCGATGTTGAGCAAACCATGGAGTAGTATCCGTTGAGCCGCCTGATCGTCATCTCCAACCGGGTCAGCGCCCCCACCGGCTCCACGTCGGGCGCACAGGGCGGGCTGGCGGTGGCGATGGCGGCGGCGCTACGCGCCAACGGCGGGCTGTGGTTCGGCTGGTCGGGGGAACAGACCGACCAGTTCACCGGCCATATCAACTTCCAGCGCGCGCACGGCGTCACCACCGCGACCGTCGATCTGGAGGAACAGGACGTCCAGGAGTATTACGACGGCTACGCCAACCGGACGTTGTGGCCGCTGTTCCACTATCGCATCGACCTGGCCGAATATGAGCGCGATTTCGCCGGCGGCTACCAGCGCACGAACCAGCGGTTCGCCGACACGGTGCGTCCGCTGATCGAGGCGGACGATCTGGTGTGGATTCAGGATTACCACATGTTCCCGCTGGGGGCGGAGCTGCGCCAGCGCGGCTGCGACAACCGCATGGGCTTCTTCCTCCACATTCCCTGGCCGCCGCGCCGCCTGCTGGGGACGCTGCCGGGTGCGCGGGCGCTGGTCGAATCGATGTTCGCCTACGACCTGATCGGTTTCCATACCGAGGAATGGCTGGAATCCTTCTGCGACTATGCGCGGCAGGATATGGGCGCGGTGATCGAGGACGGCGTCGCGCGGCTGGGCGACCGTAGCGTCGAATTGATCGCCTGCCCGATCGGGATCGACGCGTCGGCGTTCGCCGACATGTCGAAAAGCGTCAACGCGCGGCTCGCCTATCGCCGGATGCGCGATTCGGCGGACGGGCGCGACATGATCGTCGGGGTCGACCGGCTCGACTATTCGAAGGGGTTGGAGGAGCGGTTCCTCGGCTACGAACGCTTCCTGATCGAGCATCCGGAGGAGCGCAAGGAAGTGTTCCTGCTCCAGATCGCGCCGCCCAGCCGCGTCTCGGTCGAAAGCTACCAGCGCATCCGCCAGTCGCTGGAGGGGCTGTCGGGGCGGATCAACGGCGAATATGCCGATGTCGACTGGGTGCCGATCCGCTACGTCAACCAGGGCTATCCGCGCGATCAGCTGGCCGGCATCTACCGCGCGGCGAAGATCGGGCTGGTGACGCCCCTGCGCGACGGCATGAACCTGGTGGCGAAGGAATATGTCGCTGCGCAGGATCCGGAGGATCCCGGCGTGCTGGTGCTGTCGCGCTTCGCCGGCGCGGCGGAGCAGATGGGCGATGCGCTGCTGGTCAATCCGTACAGTGCGGAGGAGATGGCCGACGCGATCTGCCAGGCGCTCCGGATGCCGCGCGACGAACGGGTGCGGCGCTGGGAAAAGCTGATGGCCGGGGTTCAGGAACGCGACGTGACGTGGTGGGCGGACCGTTTCCTGGCCGCGCTGCGGCGCGCGGAAGTGGACGCCTGACACCGCCGCGATGACCCGGTCTGCGTCCCCGCATGCACGAGGGGCCGTGCAGGGACGCAGTGGGGGTACCGGCCTTCCCGCCCCCGCTGGAAGGCCGGTGTCTCTAGAGCGCTAGAAGTCGAACCGCGCGGTCACCGACACCGCGCGCCCGTTGAGCAGCCGCCCGCGCACGATCCCGCTCGCGGGGATGCGATCCTCGTCGATCCCGGTCAGCGCCAGCGTGTCGAACAGGTTGGTGGCGTTGAGCGACAGGAGCAGCCGTTCGGCCGGGCGCACCTGGACGAAGGCGTTGGTGGTCACGTAGCCCGGGATCTTCAGCAGGTTGGTGTCCTGCGCATAGGTATCCGTGGTGCCGATGAATACCGCGCCGACCGCGAACCGGTCGGTGCTGACCTGCGGCGTCGCCTGGAAGATCACGCTCGCCTGGTGACGCGGCGTGTTGCCGTTGATGGCCGGGTCCACCCGGTCGCGCACGATCGTGGCGTCGGTGAACGTCGCGCCCGCGGTCAGGCTGAACGGCCCGCGCCGCACGCCGCCTTCGAACTCCAGCCCCTTCGCCTTGTAATCGCGTGCGATCACCGCGCCGGTGGAGGTGTTGATGTTCGAATCCTGCGCCTCGACATGGAAACCGGTCAGGTTCAGCGTCACGCCCTGGTGGCGGTATTTCACGCCGATCTCGGCCTGCTTCACCGGGTCGTAGGCGGCCTGCGGGATCGCCAGCGCGCCGGTGGCATTGTCGATCACGCTGCCGAAGGTGATGCGGTCGGCATTGGCGCGCGCGCCGCGGCTGTAGCGTGCGAACACCGCCAGCGGCTCGGCCACGCGATAGACGACGCCCCCCGAATAGGACAGGTAATGGTAGTTGTAGTCGACGAACCCCGGCGCGCCCGGCGTCACCCCGACGCGCTGTTCGGGCGGGGAGATCACGCCGTCGCCGTCGATGTCGCGCGCCACCTGCCCGATGCGTCCGCCGCCCAGCTCGACGCCATAGACGGTGCCCTTCGCGCTGCCGACATCGTAGCGCAGGCTGCCGCCGATCGACACGCGCCCGATCTTGTAATTGGCCGACGCGAACGGCGCGTTGATCGCATAGGCGAGCCGCAGCGTGCGCCGCTGCGTCCCCGACAGCGGGTTGTAGGCATAGATGCCGCCCGCGGTGCGCGCATTGCCGCCCGCATCGACGACGTTGAGCAACGCGGCATCGCCGCCGCCCTTCACCTCGGTCACCGCGACGCCGTACAGGATCGACGTGTCGATCTGCTGGCGCCCGGTGTACAGGCCCGCGGTGGTGGTCAGCACGCCGTCGCCCATGTTCCACACGCGGCTCGCGCGGATGTCGTTGGTGATGCTGCCGACATCCTGCTGCCGGCGGTCGCGGATGTTGTAGATCGCGATCAGTCCGTTGCCGTTGAGCGCGGCGGGATCGGCGATCGCCTGCCCGGCATGGGCGCCGGTGGCATAGCGGAACGACCCGCCCGTCGCGCCCAGCCGGGTCAGCGCGGCGGCGGGGGTCAGATACTGGCTGCTGAACGGCCCGATCAGCCCGCCGGAGCGGCCCGCGGCGCGGAAGCGTTCGGTGATCGTCCAGTCACCCAGCGCGAACTGGCTTTCGACGCCGAACGCGCGTTCCTTGACGTGCTGCCCGTTGCGGATGTCCTCGCGGATCGGCTGGTTGTTCTCGTCCAGCACCAGCACCGATTGCAGGTAGCGGGTCGACAGCGTGTCCTTCGTCGGATCGAACCCGGGCACCGCGGCCAGCGTCGGCGCGTCGTTCGTGCCCGTCACGCGCAGCGGGACCGAATCGTAGAAGGGCGAACGGTCGTCCAGATACTTTCCGTAGAGGCGGATATAGCCGCCCGCGAACTGGCGCGTGACATTGGCCTTGATCTGCCCGCCGCGCTGGCCGTCGAAACCGATCCGCCGCGGCCCTTCGCCCTGGCGGTAATAGCCGCCGATGTGGAAGCGCAGCGTCTCGCTCAGCCGGCCGCCGTAATCCACGTCGGCGCGATACTGGTCGAAATCGACCCCGGCGGTCAGCGCGATCGCGCCGCCTTCCTGTTCGCCGGTCTTGCTGATGAAGTTGATGATCCCGCCCGGTGCGTTGCTGGCGAAGGTCGATGCCGAACCGCCGCGGATCGCCTCGACCTGCGCCAGGTTGAGATCCAGGCGCAGGAAGCTGTCGGCGCTGGCGCCGACCACGTCGCCGAATTCCATCACCGGCAGGCCGTCTTCCTGCAGCTGGACGAACTTGGCGCCCGACGATGACAGCGGCAGCCCGCGGATGGTGATGTTGGCGATGCTTTCGCCGTTCGGTGCCTCGGCCAGGATGCCGGGGATGTCGCGCAGCAGCTCGCCCACCGATCGCGGCGCCAGCTTGGCGATCTCCGCCTCGCGCAGGACGCTGGTGGATGTGGCGCTGTCCAGCCGGTCGCGCCCCTTGGCGACGCCGGTGGTGACATTGTCCTGGTCGGCGGCCGGCGCCGGCGCCGCGGTGTCGGCCAGCGCCGGCGTGGCGAGCGCGATAAGCGATACCGCCGCCAGGGCCCGATAGCGGGACATGAGATCCTCCCCCAAAAAGTGCCGGCTCACATCCCGCGGTGAGCCATGGCCGCTGCTTGAGGGCGCATCGATGGAGAATTGTTTAATTGGATGAGGGTGTTAGCCTAAAGTCGTAGGTGCCAGGCCACTTGGGGAGGGCGCCCCCAGCGCGACATCGGCACGCCGCCGGAACAGCGCCTGCGGCATTTCCGCCGCGATATACGCCAGCAACCCCTCGCGCACGTCGCAGCGCAGGTCGAACGCGGTCGAGGCATCGCGCGCGGTCATCAATCCGCGCAACTCGATCGACCCGTCGGGCTTGGTATCGGTCACCTGCAGGTTCCAGAACCGCCCGTCCCAGCGCGGATTGGCGGTGACGATCCGCCCCAGCGCCTCGCGCAGCCGCGGCACGTCGGCGGCCGGATCGACATACCAGAACACGCTGCCCAGCAGCGCGCTCGACTGGCGGGTCCAGTTCTGGAAGCTCTGCTCCAGGAATTTCGACACCGGCACCACCAGGCGTCGTTCGTCCCAGATCTTGACGACGACATAGGTCAGCCGGATCTCCTCGATCCGCCCCCATTCGCCGTCGATGATGACGACGTCGTCGATGCGGATCGGCTCGGTGAAGATCATCTGGAACCCGGCGATCAGGTTCTTCAGCGCCGGTTGCGCCGCCGCGCCCACCGCAAGGCCCGCCAGGCCCGCCGACGCCACCAGGGTGACGCCCAGCGTGCGCACCGCCGGGATCGTCATCAGCATCGCGCAGATCGTCACCAGCAGGATCATCGACACGATGATGCGTTGCAGGATGCCCAGCCGTGTGCGCCGCCGCCGCGCGCGCAGATTGTCGGCGACGGTGATGTCGGCGTGGCGGATCATCGCGTCGATCACCGTCCCCGCGCCGACGATCGCCGCCCAGCCCAGCAGCCCCGGCACGATCAGCGCGGCGGCGCGCGCCCACAAGGTCGCGGTCGCGCGGTCGAGGTCGAGCGCGGGCTGCACCGCCGCCAGCGCCACGACGATCATCAGCCAGCGCAACAGCTTGCGGATGCGCTCGACGAACAGCGCCGCGCTGCTCTCCGGCCGTCCGCGCGTCGCGCGACGCGCGGCCCAGACGACGATCCGGTGCGCCACCAGCGCCAGCGCCACCGCGCCCGCCACGTATAGGAAGCCCGAAAGCCAGCCGGGTACGTCGTGCCACCATGCCTGCACGGTCCTGTTCCACCCCGTCATCGCCGCTCCGTCGTTTCGTGGTGCACTGCCGCAAACGTGGCGCGGGGCGGGCGCGTTCCCCATTGACGCTCCCCATACGGTATCATAAGATACCATATCGTTTGAAACCACCTGCCGGGATACGCGCGATGGAGCATATGGACGTCAATCCGATGGGCCTGGACGGGTTCGAATTCTGCGAATTCACCGCCCCCGATACCGCCGCGCTGCGGCGGCAGTTCGAGGCGCTGGGCTTTGTCGCCGCCGCCACCCACCCGACGCGCCGCGTCACCCGCTATGTCCAGGGGCGCACCAACCTGCTGGTGAACGAGGAACCGGGCGGGCAGGCGGCGGCGTTCGCGGCCGAACACGGCCCATCCGCCAACGGCATGGCGTTCCGCGTCGCGGATGCGCAGGCGGCGTTCGACGCGGCGCTGGCGCGCGGCGCGAAGCCGGCCGATGCGGCCACCAGTGCGCTGGGGGAGGGGGCGTATGTCCTCCAGGGGATCGGCGGCTCGCTGCTGTATCTGGTCGATCGCCCCGGCGCGGCGGGCAGCGTCTATGACGATTGGGACGAGGTGCCCGGCTGGCGCGCGGCGGCAGCGCGCGAGGGCGTCGGGCTGGACCTGCTCGACCACCTCACCCACAATGTCCGGCGCGGGCAGATGCGCGTCTGGGCCGAATTCTACGGCCAGATCTTCGGGTTCGAGGAACAGAAGTATTTCGATATCAAAGGCAAGGCGACCGGGCTGTTCAGCCAGGCGATGATCGCGCCGGACCGCGCGATCCGCATCCCGCTCAACGAAAGCCAGGACGACAAGAGCCAGATCGAGGAATTCATCCGCGATTACAATGGCGAGGGGATCCAGCATCTCGCCATGACCACCGACGACATCTACGCCACGGTCGAGGCGCTGCGCGCGCGCGGCGTGCGGTTGCAGGACACGATCGAGACCTATTACGAACTGGTCGACAAGCGCGTCCCCGGCCATGGCGAGGATCTGGAGCGGCTGCGCCGCAACCGCATCCTGATCGACGGCGACGTGGAGGAGGAGGGCATCCTGCTCCAGATCTTCACCGAGCCGATGGTCGGCCCGATCTTCTTCGAGATCATCCAGCGCAAGGGCAACGAAGGGTTCGGCAACGGCAATTTCCAGGCGCTGTACGAATCGATCGAGCTGGACCAGATCCGCCGCGGCGTCATCACCGTCGACGCATGATGGGGGGTAACGGGGCAGGTGGAAACGGCCCGCGTCATTTTCGACCAGGGCGTATCCACCTTCTGCTCCGTTCGCCCCGAGGAGCCGTTGAGCTTGTCGAAACGGCATCGCTTCGAGACGAGGCTTCGGCAGGTTCAGCCTCTCCTCAGCACGAACGGGTCGAGGGTGAAGGGAGATCGATACTGGTTCCTGCATGACGGCAACCCGCCGCCGCCGGCGCCCGACGCCATGTCCTACACCGCCGTATCCCGCTATCGTCGCGGCGATGAAAGGGGGCAGGGACGAGGTAGCGAACAGGGCGCGCCGGTGTCGCCCCGGTGTCGCCCCGGTGTCGCGTCCCCGTCGCGTCGCGGTCGCGTTCCGGTCGCATGGCGCGCGAAAACGCGCCGGCGGCTCAACATTGACAACATTCGCGCCGCGCGGCGCGGGCCGATGTCCGCCGCGGGGTGGTGGAAAGGAGAGGAAGCCACAATGACCGTCCACCACCCCGATCCCGATGCCGCGGGCTATATCCCCGGCTTCGGCAATCATGTCTCGACCGAGGCGGTCGCCGGCGCGTTGCCGGTCGGGCGCAACTCGCCGCAACGCCCTGCCTTCGGCCTCTATGCCGAGCAGCTTTCCGGCACCGCCTTCACCGCGCCGCGGCATGAGAACCGTCGTTCGTGGCTGTACCGGATGCGTCCCACCGCCGAACATCCGCCCTATGCCGCCTATTCCGGCGCGGCGCTGTTCGCCCCCGGCGCCGGCCATGCGCCGCTCGCGCCCAACCGGCTGCGCTGGGATCCGCTGCCGCTGCCCGATGCGGGCGTCGACTGGGTCGACGGGATGACGACGTTGCTGGTCAACCGCGACCCGGCCGACCTGACGGGCGTGGCGCTCCACATCTATGCCGCGAACCGCGACATGACCGACCGGGTGTTCATGGATGCCGACGGCGAATTGCTGTTCATCCCCGAACAGGGGCGACTGGAACTGCTGACCGAAATGGGGCGCCTGTCAGTCGCGCCGGGGCAGGTCGCCGGCGTGCCGCGTGGGGTGCGCTTCCGCGTGCTGCTGCCCGATGGCGCGGCGCGGGGCTATGTCGCGGAAAATCACGGCAGCCTGTTCCGCTTGCCCGATCTCGGCCCGATCGGCGCCAATGGCCTGGCCAATCCGCGCGACTTCGAAACCCCGGTGGCGTGGTTCGAGGATCGCGACGAACCCGTCCAGGTGATCCAGAAGTTCATGGGCGCGCTGTGGACGATGACGCTCGACCACTCACCGCTCGACGTCGTGGCGTGGCACGGCAATCTCGCGCCGTGGCGCTACGACCTGTCGCGCTTCATGGCGATCAACACCGTCAGCTTCGATCATCCCGATCCGTCGATCTTCACCGTGCTGACCTCGCCCAGCGACGTGCCGGGGCGCGCGAACGCCGATTTCGTGATCTTCCCGCCGCGCTGGATGGTGGCGGAAGGGACGTTCCGTCCTCCATGGTTCCACCGCAACGTCATGTCGGAGGCGATGGGCCTCATCACCGGCGAATATGACGCCAAGGCGGACGGCTTCCGCCCCGGCGGGCTGTCGCTCCACAACATGATGAGCGGCCACGGCCCCGACGTCGCGTCGTGGCGCGGCGCGAGCGAGGCGGAACTGAAGCCGGTGAAGCTCGACGGCACGATGGCGTTCATGGTCGAAAGCTGCTGGGCCTATCGCCCCACCGCCACCGCGCTGGACCGCGCACAGCTCGATTACGATGCGGTGTGGAACGATTTCCCGAAGGCGCAGCTGCCCTGAGCGCCGTGGGAAATGAGCGGGTCTTCGCCACACCGGCGGGCGTCGCCCTCGGCCCGCTGGCGCAGATCGCCGACGGCGCGGCGCGCAATTTCGTCCTGCAAATGCGCGCCGGGCGCTTCCACGGTTTCGTGGTGCGGCGCGGCGCGGAGGCGTTCGGCTATGTCGATCGCTGCCCGCACGCCGGCCTGCCGCTGGCGCAGGAACTGGATGATTACGTCGCGGCGGGGCACATCCGCTGCACCTGGCACGGCGCGCTGTTCCGCATCGACGACGGCGCGTGCGTCGCCGGCCCCTGCACCGGCCAGCGGCTGACGCCATGGCCGGTGACGGTGACCGACGGCACGATCGTCACCGCATGACGACCCGGTCGACACCACGTCGCCCCAGCAAAGGCTGGGGCCTCCGCGTGGTCAGCGCGCCGCCGCCTTCGCCTCCGCCCGGTACTGGTGCAGCAACGGCTCGGTATAACCGTTGGGCTGCGCGACCCCCTCGAACACCAGCGCCCGCGCCGCGGCAAGCGCGATGCTGTCCCCGGTCAGCGGGCGGTACAGCGGATCGCCGGCATTCTGCGCATCGACCTTCGCCGCCATCCGCCGCAGCGCCGCCTCCGCCTCGTCCGCGCTGGCGACACCGTGGAGCAGCCAGTTGGCCATGTGCTGCGACGAAATGCGCAGCGTCGCGCGGTCCTCCATCAACCCCACGTCATGGATGTCCGGCACCTTGGAACAGCCGATCCCCTGGTCGATCCACCGCACGACATAGCCCAGGATTCCCTGCGCATTGTTGTCCAGTTCCTCGCGTATGTCCTCGGCCGACCAGTTGCGCCCGCCGGCGACCGGCACGTCGAGCAGCGCGTCGAGCGATGCGACCGGTTCGGCCCGCCGCGCCGCCTGCCGCGCGAACACGTCGACGCGGTGGTAATGGGTGGCGTGCAGCGTCGCCGCGGTCGGGCTGGGCACCCAGGCGGTGGTCGCGCCGGTCATCGGATGCGCGATCTTCTGCGCCAGCATGTCCGCCATCATATCGGGCGCCGCCCACATCCCCTTGCCGATCTGCGCCTTGCCCGACAGGCCGCAGGCGAGCCCGATCTGGACGTTGCGGTTCTCGTACGCCTTGATCCAGGCGGCGTTCTTCATCTCGCCCTTGCGGATCATCGCGCCGGCGCGCATCGACGTGTGCATCTCGTCCCCGGTGCGATCCAGGAAACCGGTGTTGATGAACACGATCCGGTCCTTCACCGCATGGATGCACGCCGCCAGATTGGCGGAGGTGCGCCGCTCCTCGTCCATCACCCCCACCTTGATGGTGTGGCGCGGCAGGCCCAGCAAATCCTCGACCCGGTCGAACAGCGTGTTCGTGAACGCCGCCTCTTCGGGGCCGTGCATCTTGGGCTTGACGATATAGATCGACCCCGTCCGGCTGTTGGCGCGCGCGCCGTTCAGGTCGTGCAGCGCGATCAGGCTGGTGACGATCGCATCCAGGATGCCCTCCGGCGCCTCGCCACCATCGGCCAGCCGGATCGCCGGGTTGGTCATCAGATGCCCGACGTTGCGCACGAACAACAGGCTTCGCCCCGGCAGCGTCAGCGGCGTGCCGTCGGGCGCGACATAGTCGCGATCCGCGTTCAGCCGCCGCGTCATCGTCGCGCCGCCCTTCTCGAACGTCTCGGTCAGGTCACCGCGCATCAGCCCCAGCCAGTTGGCATAGGCCGCGACCTTGTCCGCCGCGTCCACCGCCGCGACCGAATCTTCCAGGTCACAGATCGTGGTCAGCGCTGATTCGAGGACCACGTCGGCGATCCCGGCCGGATCGTCGCGCCCGATGGGATGCGCGTGGTCGATCACCACCTCGATATGCAGGCCGTGGTGACGCAGCAGCAGGCTGTCGCCGGCGCCCCCCACCAGCTGCGCCGGATCGGCCAGCACGGGCGTCCCGCCGGTCCAGTCGGCCCAGCTACTCTCGGCCAGCGGCGCCGCTTCGTCCAGGAACGCCTTCGCCCAGGCGATCACCTGCTGGCCGCGCGCCGCGTCATAGCCCTTGCCCGCGGGCGCGCCGGGGATCACATCGGTGCCGTACAGCGCATCGTACAGGCTCCCCCAGCGCGCATTGGCCGCGTTGAGCAGGAAGCGCGCGTTGAGGATCGGCACCACCAGCTGCGGCCCGGCACGACGCGCGACCTCTTCGTCGACATTCTCGGGGGCGACCGCGAAGGGCGCGGGTTCGGGGACGAGATAGCCGATGTCGCGCAGGAACGCCTGATAGGCGGGCTGGTCGATCGGCTGGCCCGCGCGCTCGATGTGCCAGGCGTCGATCTGCGCCTGCATCCGGTCGCGCGTTGCCAGCAGCTCGCGGTTGTGCGGGACCAGATCGGCGAAGATCGCCGCGGTACCGCGCCAGAAGGCGTCGGCGGTGATGCCCGATCCGGGCAGCGCACGCTCCTCGACGAAGGCGGCCAGCGCCGCGTCCACCTGCAATCCGGCCCGGTCGATCATCATGTCCTGCTCCTTCGCCCCCGATCTAGACCGATCGGCAGCGGTTCGGTAGAGGCACGAAATGCCCAGCAGCTTTTCCTCGTAGGAAAAGATCGATGCTCGATCCCGATTACGAACTGTTCGTCCATGTCGCCGCCGCGGGCAGCCTGTCGGCGGCGGCGCGGGCGCTGCGGCTGTCGCCGGCGATGGTCAGCAAGCGGCTGGCGCGGCTGGAGCAGCGGCTGGGCGTCCGGCTGCTCCACCGCACCACGCGGCGGCTGGCGATGACCGCCGCGGGGGAGCAATTCCACGCCGACCTGACCGCGATCCTTGCCGCGACCGCGGCGGCGGAGGCGCGCGTCACCGGGGCGGCGGCGGCGCCCGCGGGGCCGCTGCGGGTATCGGCGCCGACCTCGTTCGGGCGGCTGCACGTCGCGCCGCATCTCCACCGCTTCATCGTCGACCATCCCGCGGTGGCGTTGGCGATCGACCTGTCGGACGGGTTCGTCGACCTCCTGGCCGGCGGCGTGGACGTCGCGATCCGCATCGCCCCCGATGTTCCCGCCGATGTCGCCGCCCACCGGCTGGCGGACAGCCGCCGCGTGCTGTGCGCCGCGCCGGCCTATCTGGCGGCGCACGGCGCGCCCGCGACGATCGCCGATCTGGCGACGCATCGCCTGCTCGCCGCGCAGGGGCAGTTGCCGTGGCAGTTGATGGCGCGCGGCCGCGCCCGGACGGTCGAGGGCGACAGCATCGTCGCGACCAATTCCAGCGAGCTGGTGCGCGAACTGGCGCTGACCGGCGCGGGCATTGCGTTGCGATCGTTATGGGACGTGCACGACGCGCTGGCGCGCGGCACGCTGGTGCGCGTGCTGCCGGAGTGGGAGGGGTCGGCGCGCGTTGGCATCTGGGCGGTGCATCCGCGTGGGCAACCGGTGGCGCCCGCGGTCACCGCGTTCGTCGCGTTCCTGCGCACCGTGATCGACCCCGCCGCGTGGGAAAGCGGTCAGCCCGCCAGCACCACCACGCCGTCGCCCGGCGGATCGGCGTAGAGCGCGTCCACTGTCGCCGCGCGCGCGGCCAGCGCGGCGCGCTGGTTGACATAACCCTTGTCGGTGATCTCGCCCGCGTCGACCGACGGCGGGTCGCGCAGCAGGACGAAACGGGCGACGCGCCGCGAACTGCCCCCTGCCGCGTCATTGTGCGTGCGCAGCCGCTCCGCGACCAGTCCCGCCAGCGTGTCGAACGGATCGCTGCCGGGCGTCGCCTGCGCCAGCGTCTGGAGCGCCGCGGCGGAGGGCCAGGTGAGCAGCGCGACGAACGGCCGGTCCTGCCCCGCGATCACCGCATCCTGCAGATAGGGGGAGCAGGCCGCGACCAGATCCGGGCGCAGCGTGCCGACCGACACCCAGGTGCCCGAATCCAGTTTGAAATCCTCCGTGACACGCCCGTCGAACACCAGCCCCTGCGCCGGATCGTCCGGGTCCAGGAACCGTGCCGCATCGCCCAGCCGGTAGAAACTTTCCTCGTCGAAGGCGGCGGCGGTGCGTTCGGGGTCGCGGTGATAGCCGGTGGTGACGGTCGGCCCCTTGACCCGGACCTCCAGCTTGCCGCCCGCCGGCACCAGTTTCAGCGTGATTCCCGGCAGCGGCAGGCCGATCAGCCCGACCCGTTCGGTCAGCCAGTGGACCACTGTCACCCCTTGCGTCTCGGTCGCGCCGTACATGGTGGTCAGCGGGATGCGATGCCCCGTCTCCGCGACCGCCAGCGCCTGGATCCGGTCGGCGACGTCGCTGGACAGCGTGGCGCCGCCATAGGCCATGTGCGTCAGGTTGCGGAAGAAGCTGGCGCGCAGCTTCGGGTCGCGCTCCATCGCCTCGGCCAGCATCGCGAAGGCGATCGGTGCGGAGCCGAACACCATCGGCGACACGTCGTACAGGTTGCGGATCGTCGTATCGAACAGCCCCGGAACCGGCTTACCTTCGTCGAGATAGAGCGTGCCGCCGGCGGCGATATTGTTGTTGAACGCGATGTTGCCAGCGGAGATGTGGCTCCACGGCATCCATTCCAGCGACAGCGGAACCGGGCGGTCGTCGGGATGATCATCGCGCAACCCTTCCTGCGCGGCGACGACATGCACCATCATGCCGTGCGTTTGCGGCACCCCCTTGGGCATTCCGGTCGAGCCGGAGGTGAACAGGAACTTGCCGATGGTCGCATGGCCGATCGCCTCGCGCGCCGTTGCCACCGCCGCGCCGGGCGTGGTCGCGGTCAGTGTCGCGAGGGGAACGGTGCCCATGGCGCCGTCGACGGTGACGATCGTCAGATCGGGTTCCAGCGTGCGCAGCGTGTCGAACGCCCGCGCGAAGGGGGCGGCCGCCTGCGCGAACACCACCCGCGGCGTCACCGTCGCGGCGGCATGGCGCAGCTTGGCATGGTCCGTGGAGATCAGGCTGTACGCCGGGCTGACCGGGGCAGCGGGCACCCCCGCGGCATAGCAGCCCAGCGTCACCAGCGCATGTTCGACCGAATTGGCCGACAGGATCATCACCGTATCATCGCCGCCCAGTCCGCGATCCAGCAGCCATTGCGCGATCCCCTCCACCGCGCGCAGTGCCTCGCCATAGGTGACGCCTTCCCATCCGCCACCATCGGCGGTGCGTTGCAGGATGAACAGGCGTTCGGGATGCGCGGCTGCCCGCTCGGCCAGCAGGTGGACGATCGATCGCGCCGGCGGCGCCATGGCGTGGCGCTGCCGGATCAGGATCGCGCCGTCGTCGCGCCGCTCGACCTCGACGTCGGGTGCCTTCTGCGGCAGCGGCTTGAACGGCACGGCGTGAATCGGGTCGGCGCGCGACATCCGGCATTCCTCTCGCTTGACGGCCGCGCTTGCTGCGCGGTCCGGGCGGCAGCCTAAGCCGGGCGGCTTACCCGGGCAAGCCGCTGCGACACGCCGACGCGGCCGTGTCGGCGCGTCGCGCGCATCACGCCGCCAAGCCGGGCAGCCGGTAACCGGCCATCTGCTGGCGGATCAGCTTCTTGTCGATCTTGCCGGTCGCACCCAGCGGGATGGCGTCGACCACCACCACGTCGTCGGGCATCCACCATTTGGCGATCTTCCCGTCCAGGAACCCGAGCAATTCGTCCTTCGCGCAGGTCGCACCGGGCGCCGGCTGTACCAGCAGGATCGGGCGCTCGTCCCATTTGGGGTGCGCGACGCCGATGACCGCCGCGATCGCCACCGCCGGATGGCCGGTGGCGATGTTCTCGATTTCGATCGAACTGATCCATTCGCCGCCGGACTTGACGATGTCCTTGGCGCGGTCGGTGATCTGCATATAGCCGGACGGGTCGATCGTGGAAACGTCGCCGGTATCGAAGAACCCTTCCTCGTCCAGCACGTTGCCGCCCTCGCCGCCGAAATAGCCGGAGGTGATCGTCGGCCCCTTGATCTTCAGGTGCCCGGCGGTCTTCCCGTCATGCGGCAGGCGATTGCCCGCGTCGTCGGTCAGCTTCAGCTCCAGCCCGCACACCAGCCGCCCCTGCATCCCCTTGCGCCGCACCTGTTCGTCGTATGGCTGCGCCAGCACTTCCTGCGTCGGAGTGGACAGCGTGGCGAGCGGTGACGTCTCGGTCATGCCCCAGCCCTGGATCACCTCCACCCCGTAATCGTCCTGGAAGGCGCGGATCAGCGATTCGGGCGGGGCGGAGCCGCCGATGACGACGCGCTTCAACGTCGTGAACGTTTGCCCCGTGGCGCGCAGGTGCTGGAGCAGCCCCTGCCACACGGTCGGCACCGCGGCGGAGAAGGTGACGCCTTCCTCCTCGATCTGGTCGAAGATCGACTGGCCGTCCATCCGCGCGCCCGGCAGGACCAGCTTGGCGCCTGCGGCGGGGGCGGAATAGACCACGCCCCAGGCATTGGCATGATACATCGGCACGACCAGCAGGATCGAATCGCGCTGCGTCAGCGCCAGCGCATCGGCCTGCAGCGTCATCAGCGTGTGCAGGAAGTTGGAGCGGTGCGAATAGAGCACGCCCTTGGGATTGCCCGTCGTGCCCGAGGTATAGCACAGCCCGCAGGCCAGCCGTTCGTCGAACCCGCCCCAGACATATTCGGCGGGCTGGCCGGCCACCCAGGAATCAAAATCGGTCGCCGCGAACGGCACCTCGGGCATCTCCTGCGGACCGCACAGGAAGATGACCTGCTCGATCGAGGGCGCTTCCTTCAGCAGTGGCGCGATCAGCCCCGCGCACGCCGGGTCGGCCAGCAGGATACGGTCGCCGGCGTGGCGAGCGATATAGGCGATCTGTTCGGGAAACAGCCGCGGGTTCAGCGTGTGCAGCACCGCGCCCATGTTCGTCGCGCCGTACCAGGCGGCCAGATGGCGCGCGCCGTTCCACCCCATGGTCGCCACACGGTCGCCGCGGACGATACCCGCAGCGGCCAGCGCGCTCGACACCTGCTTGGCGGTGCGGTGCAGACCGGCATAATCGGTGCGCGACACCGACCCGCCGGCATCGCGCGATACGATCTCGCGCGCGCCGTGCCATGTCGCCGCATGATCGAGGATCCGATCCACCGTCAGCGGCACGTCCTGCATCAACCCGAACAGATCCGACATCAGCTCTCCTTCGTGTGTTTCCAGTCGCGCTTCACCTTCTTGGCGAGGCTCCATTTGTGGACTTCGGTAGGGCCGTCGTAGATGCGGAACGCGCGCACCTCGCGGAACACCTGCTCCACGATCGTGTCGCCGGTCACGCCGGTGCCGCCCATCACCTGGACGCAGCGGTCGGCGATGCGCATCAGCGCCTCGGATACCGCCACCTTTGCCATGCTGCTTTCCGCCGTGCCCAGATGGCCGTCGTCCAGTACCGCGGCACACCAGTCGATCATCAGTTCGGCCTGTTTCAGGTCGATCAGGTTTTCCGCCAGCATGAAGCCGACGCCCTCGTGATCGACCAGCGGCTTGCCGAAGGCGTGGCGGCGGCAGGCGTAATCGGTCGCGATCTCGTTCGCGCGGATGCACGCGCCCAGCCAGCGCATGCAATGGGTCAGCCGCGCGGGCGCCAGGCGCACCTGTGCCAGCTGGAACCCCTCGCCCGGATTGCCGAGCATCTGGTCGGCGGGGATGCGCAAATTCTCGATCGCGACCACCGCGTGGCCGCCGGGCATCGAGCTGTCGATGGTGTCGAGCACACGCTCGATACGGATCGCCGAATCGGGCAGGTCGACCAGGAACATCGTCGCGCCTTCGTCGGCCTTAGCCATGACGATGCCGACCTGCGCCCCCTCGGCACCGGTGATGAACGCCTTGCGCCCGTTGACGACCCAGTGGTTGCCGTCGCGCACCGCGGTGGTCTGCATCATCGACGGGTCGGACCCGGCGCCCCCGTCGGCGGCCGGCTCGGTCATGAAGAAGGCCGATCGCGCCTCGCCCCTGACCATCGGGTCCAGGAACCGTGCCTTCTGCTCGGCGCTGGCGCGCTGGCCCAGCAGGTACATGTTGCCTTCGTCCGGGGCGGCGACGTTGACCGCCACCGGTCCCAGCGGCGACAGGCCCGCGGCGCGCAGCACGACCGCGACGTCGCGATGATGCAGGTGGGTGCCGTCGGCCAGGATATGCGGCGTCAGCACGCCGGCGTCGCGCGCCAGTCCGCGCAGTTCGGCGACCAGATCGTCCGACGGGCCGTGCGCACCGCAGCGCGGATCGCGCTCGTAGGGCGCCACCGTGTCCCGTACGAAACGTTCCACGCGCGCGGCGATCGTTGTGGCTTCGGTCATCATCCTCTCGCATCCGATAGTGTCAGATGCCGGTCGCTTTGTCCTGTTTCGTTTCGTGTCGCCAGCCCCTGCCGTAACTTTTGTTCTGCCCTCACGCGATCCAGCGCCAGATGCCTGCCGCCCATCCGGCCAGCGGGATATGCGCCCAGGTCGCCGCCAGCCAGACGACCACCCCGCCGCCCAGCGCATGGCCGCCCAGCCCGCGGATCGAGCGTCGCGCGGCGAAGGGCAGGAAGCTGGTCCGCGCCATCCACTGCGGCCAGCTGTCGGGCTGATGGCGTGCCTTCTTGCGGTCCTGAAGGTGCGCGCCGACCAGCGCCAGCACGACGATGGCGCCGGCCAGGACAATATTGGCCGGCTGCGGGTAGACCAGGATATGCGCGGCGCCCCACAGCGCGAAGGACCACATCATCGGGTGGCGCGTGATCGCGAACACGCCGCGCGGCTCGACCGGCGGGCGCTGCTGTCCGCCCGGGTCGGGCAGTGCAGGGTTGCCGACCAGCGAGCCCATGAACAGCACGCTCGCCAGCAGCATCATTGCCGTGGCGACCGCCCACAGCGTATCGCCGACCGGCCAGAGCGGCGCGGCGAGCGGCGCGGCGCGATAGGCGAAGACCAGCCAGCCGAGTGTCACCGCCGCGACCAGCGAGTAGACGCCCAGGAAACCCCGCTCCCCCAGACGCGACACGATCGGCGCGCGCAGCGGGTGCGAAAGGAGAAAGTGCGTTCCGACGAACGCGGCGGCGGCAATCGGCACCTCTCCCATGGCGTTTCCTTCGTTACTGGACGCCGTGCATCCATTTCTTGATGAGCGGCGACAGCGCCAGCAATGCCACGCCGATCAGCGCCGCGGCAATGCCGATCGTCCAGAAGACGTTGTTATAGGTGTCCAGGCTGACCTTCAGGTTGGTCACCTGTCCGCCGACCGTCTCGACGCTGGCGACCTGCGCCACCACGCCGGCGACATATTGCGCGACCGAGATCGACAGGAACCACACGCCCATCATCAGCCCGACGATCCGCGCGATCGACAGCTTGGTGATCATCGACAGCCCGACCGGTGAAATGCACAGTTCGGCCAGCGAATGGATCAGGTACAGGCCCGCCAGCCACCAGATGCCGACCTTGAAATCCGGCCCGACGAAGCGGCTGCCGAAGACCAGGAACAGGAACCCCGCGCCGACGCCGATCAGGGCAATACCGAACTTGATCGGGATCGACGGTTCGCGGCCCGCGGCGGCCAGCTTCGTCCACATCGCCGCCATGACGGGGGCAAAGGCGACGATGAAGAAGGCGTTGAAGAACTGCGTCTGTCCTGCCGAGATTGAGAACAGCCCGAAGATCGACAGGTTGGTGTTGCGATCCGCGAACAGCGTCAGCGACGATCCGGCCTGTTCGAACAGCGTCCAGAAGACGACATTGAAGATGATCAGCACCATCGCGGCCAGCATCATCTGGAATTCGGTGCGGCTGCCCTTGGCCCATGACCACGCCAGGATCGCGGGGACGCCGACCAGGAAGGTGCCGAACAGCAATTTGCCCATCAGCGGCAGCGCGAGAATGTAGCCGAGTATCCCCGATCCGGCGACCGGTTCGGGCGCGTTCATGAGGTTGGTGAACAGCAGGTAGAAGATGGGCACGCCGATCAGCGAGGCGGCATAGATGCCCAGCGCGCGATCCGGCTGTCCCGCGTTCCGCGCCGGCGGCTCGCCATAGCCGGACAGGCGCCCGCCGTCGAACTGGATCAGAAACCAACTGAACAGCATCCCGAATGCGGCGAGGCCGAATCCGGCCCACCAGCCGACGGTGGTCGCCAGCAGCGGGCACAGCAGTTGCGAGAACAGCGAGCCGAGGTTGATGCCCATGTAGAAGATCGTGAAGCCGGTATCGCGGCGCCGGTCCCCCGGCGCGTACAATTCGCCCACCATGGTCGAGATGTTCGGCTTGAAGAAACCGTTGCCCACCGACACCATGCACAGCGCCAGCAGCATCAGCGCGACGTGGAGCGGGCTGCGGTCACCCTCCGACTGGAACGCGCCGGGCGCGACGGTGCGTGCGACCGCACCGGCCGGGTCGAGCAGCGAGACGGTGCCGTCGTCGTTCCCGCGGATCGCCAGTTTCTGCGCGCCGTCGACGACGTAGCGGGTCTCCACGCCCGCGCGCTCGTCGATCGCGACCGCATAACGCTGCCCGTCGACCATCGCATAGGGGGTGGCGGTCTGCCCGCCGAAGCAGAGCGTGAAATAGCCCAGCGCCATCAGCAGCGCACCAAACTTCACCGCGCGCTTCGATCCCAGATACTGGTCGGCCAGATAGCCGCCGATCAGCGGGGTCAGATAGACCAGCGCGGTGAAGCCCCCGTACAGCCCCGTGGCCGCACGATCGCCGAACAGGAAATGCTTCGTCAGGTATAGCGTCAGCAGCGCTCGCATGCCGTAGAAGCCGAACCGTTCCCACATTTCGGTGGTGAACAGCCGGGCCAGCTGGCGGGGATGCCCAAACCATGTGGCCTCGCTGGCCGGATTGACGTTGCTGATATCCGGCTCGCGCGGGGTGTCCGCGGTCGGGGTTTCCACCATAGGGAATGACGCTCCTGAACTGGTCGCGCCGCGGCGGAGGGGCGCGAAACTGATTGCAGGCGAAACTAGCGGCAAAGCGGCGGCTGTAAATATCCCGCTTGCCGCGATAGATGCCGGGCATGTTCAACGATCTTTCCACAC
>NZ_LSJO01000619.1:0-2620 GCF_001556735.1 Sphingomonas sp. CCH9-F2
CGACGTCGGCATCCCCGCCACGATCCTGCGGCCGCACGCGATCGTCGGCCCGCACGACACCGTTCTGCTCCCCCGGCTGTTGCGCGCGATCGAACGCGGGCGCGTGCCGCTGCCGTCCGGGGGCCGCGCGCTGGTGGAGCTGACCGACGTGCGCGACGTCGCCGCCGCGCTGGTCGCCGCCGCCGATGCGCCGCCAACCATTGCGAACCTGTCGGGCGGCGCGGCGCTGACGGTCCGCGCGATCGTCGAGCGGATCGCCGCGCGCCTGTCGCGGCCGGTGCGCATCGTCGCACTGCCGCGCCCCGTCGCGATGGCCGCCGCCGCCGCGCTGGAGGGCGCGGCGCAGCTGACCGGGCGCGAGCCGCTGCTGACCCGGTACACCGTCGCCGCGCTCGGCTGGTCGCGCACCTTTGATCTGTCACACGCGCGCGCCGCACTCGGCTGGGCGCCCGCAATCACGCCGGAGGAAGCGATCGATCACGCGCTGGACGCCCGATGCGCGCGGTAAGCGTCCGCGCGTTCCGCGTCGGCCATTGCCGCCATCCGCAGGCGATGACGATCCGTGGCGGCCGCTGGGCGCCGGTCGAATTCCCCGCGCTCGCCTTCCTGATCCGCCACCCGGACGAAGGCGCGATCCTGTTCGACACCGGCTACGATCCCGCCTTCCTCGACGCGACGCGGCCATTCCCCGAACGATTGTACCGCTGGGCCACCCCGCCGCATCTGGCACCGGGGGAGGCGCTGGCCGATCAACTTGCCGCGCACGGCATCGCCGCCGATGAGGTGCGCCACCTGATCCTGTCGCATTTCCACGCCGATCACATGGCGGGGACGCATCGGTTCCCGAACGCTACCGTCCACGCCGCGCGCGCCGGATGGGCGGCGATGCACCGCGGCAGCCGCTTCACCGCAGTGCGCGGCGGGATGCTGCGCGCACTCGCCCCGCCCGGCATGGAGGCGCGGATGCGCTGGTTTGAGGATGCGCCCGCCGCCGCCTTGCCCGACGATGCCGCGCCCTTCGCCGATGCGCGCGACCTGCTGGGCGACGGATCGCTGCTGATGGTGCCGCTGCCCGGCCATTGCCCCGGCCATTGGGGGCTGTTCGTGCGCGAGGATGCCGGCTGGCATTTCCTGGTCGCCGACGCCGCCTGGTCCAGCGCGGCGATCCGCACCGACACGCCCCCGCCACTGCTGACGGCGCGGCTGCTGGGCGATGCCGCCGCCGGGCGCACGACGCTGCACAAGCTGCATCTGCTGCACCGGCGCAACCCCGACGTGCGGCTGACGCCGTCGCATTGCGCCGAGTGCGCCGCCGGGCTGTGACCGGAATCGTGCCGGGCACGGTCATCGTCACCGGCGCGCGCGCGCCGGTCGCGCTCGATATCGCGCGCTCGTTCCGCGCGCTCGGCTGGACGGTGCATCTCGCCGACAGCGTACCCGCCACGGCGGCGCGCTGGTCGCGCCCCGCCTTCTCGGTCCACCGCCTGCCGCCGCCGCGCACCGCCTTCGCCGCGTTCCGCGCCGCGCTGGCGCGGCTGGTGGAGGCGACCGGCGCGACGCTGGTCGTGCCGACGTGCGAGGAGGTGTTCTATATCGCCGCCGCCGCGCCGCCCGCGCGCGTCTTCGCGCCGCCCCCCGACGTGTTGCGCCGGCTCCATTCGAAGGCGCTGTTCGCGGACGTGGCGCGCGCCGCCGGGGTGACGGTGCCCGACACGCACGCGATCGACGCCGCCGCCGCACTGCCCGCGCTGCCGCTCGACCGGATCGTACTGAAGCCCGAATTCTCGCGCTTCGCCGCCGCCACGCTGATCCGCCCGTCACCGCGCACGGTCGCGCGGCTGCGCCCTTCGCCGACGCACCGCTGGGTCGCGCAGCCGTTTGTCGCGGGGGAGGAACTGTGCCTGTGGACCGCCACGCACGCCGGTCGCGTCACCGCGCACGCGCTCTATCGCCCCGCATGGCGGCACGGCCGGTCGGCGGCCTATGCGTTCGAAGCGGTCGACTGGCCCCCCGCGATCGACATGGCGCGGCGGATCGTGGCCGCAACCGGGGCGACCGGGCACCTGTCGTTCGACCTGATCCGCACCCCCGATGGCGCGGCGGTGCCAATCGAGTGCAATCCCCGCGCGGTCAGCGGCGTGCACCTGTTCGACGGCAGCGCGCTGGCGCGAGCGATCCTGGGCGAATCGGTGCCGCCCCCCGCCCCCGGCACGCGTCGCCACCTGGCGCCCGCGATGGCGCTGCTCGGCGTGCCGTCCGCGCTGGCGGCACGGCGCTGGCGTTCGTTCCGGAACCAGTGGCGCGACGGCCGCGACGCGATCACCCGCCCCGGCGATCGCTGGCCCGCGGCGGGGGCGCTGGTCGATGCGGCGCGCTTCGCCGCGCTGGGCCTGTCGCGCCATCGCAGCCCGACACGCCAGACCACCGCCGATATCGAATGGAACGGCGGGCCGATCGCGTGATCCTGTTCGATCCCGCCGCCCCGGACGCGCCCTGGGGCGATACCCCAGCGGCGGAGCGCGCCCATATCGCGATGCTGGCCGACGTGCCCGCACATATCGCCAATGTCAGGACCGAATGGCGCGCGCTGAACAGCGGAGGGCGCCATTCGGTCCTGACA
>NZ_LSJO01000062.1:0-5514 GCF_001556735.1 Sphingomonas sp. CCH9-F2
ATCGGCGCTGGGGCTGGCGACACGCGCGCTGCACGGCGGCCCCGACCGCGGGCTGGCACATGCCATCGCGGCCGAGACGCTGCGGCGGCTGCCAGATCTGGATGCGCTGATCGATTCGGCGACGCGCAACCGGCTGCCCGACGATGCCAAGGCGCGGTTCGTGCTGCGCATCGCGCTGGCGCAGGTATTGGGACTGGGCACGCCCCCGCACGCCGCGATCTCCACCGTCCTGCCGCTCGTCGACGGCGGCCCGCGCAAGCTGGTGCATGGTGTGTTCGGCACGCTGATGCGCGGCGGCGCGACGTTGCCGGAGGTGCCGACGCTGCCCGCCGCGGTCGCAGATCGCTGGCGCGTGACATGGGGTGATGAGGTCGCCGTCGCGGCCGCGCGTGCAATCGCCGCACCGCCGCCGATCGACCTGTCGCTCGCCGACCCCGCCTGGGAGGGGATCGACGCGCCGTCGCTGGCGCCTGCGCACCGCCGCGTGCCCGCGGGCAGCACGATCGGCGACCTGCCCGGCTATGACGACGGCGCCTGGTGGGTGCAGGATATCGCGGCGTCGATCCCGGCGCGGCTGATCGGCCGCGGCGCGGGCACGGCGCTCGACCTGTGCGCCGCGCCGGGCGGCAAGACGCTGCAACTGGCCGCCGCCGGCTGGCGCGTGACCGCCGTGGATGCATCGGAAAGTCGCGCCGCGCGACTTGAGGAAAACCGCGCGCGCACGCGCCTGTCCTTCGACATTGCGATCGCCGACGTGCTCGACTGGCAGCCGCCCGCCCCGGCCGCGGCGGTGCTGGTCGATGCGCCATGCAGCGCGACCGGCATCTTCCGCCGGCACCCCGACGTCCTCTACCGCGCGCATGACGCGATGATCGCGGAAATGTCCGACGTTCAGGCCCGCATCCTCGATCGCGCCGCCGACTGGGTCGCGCCGGGTGGCGTACTCGTCTACGCCACCTGCTCGCTGGAACGGACCGAGGGTGAGGATCAGGCGACGCGCTTCGCGGCCACGCATCCCGGCCTCGCCCCGCTGCCGGCCACCGCGGACGAACTGCCCGCCGGCATCCCCGCCACGCCCGAAGGCTGGGTACGGACGCTGCCGGGGATGCTGGAGGAAGCGGGCGGATGCGACGGCTTCTTCATCGCGCGGTGGCGTCGCGCTTTGACGTGACGCGCGGGCGCGCTATCGGGGCCGGATGACCAAGCCCGTCCGCATCGCCCCGTCGATCCTGTCCGCCGATTTCGCCCGCCTGGGCGAGGAAGTCCGCGCGATCGACGCGGCGGGGGCGGACTGGATCCATATCGACGTGATGGACGGGCATTTCGTCCCCAACATCACGATCGGCCCGGCGGTGGTGAAGGCGCTGCGCCCGCACACCGCCAAGCCGTTCGACGTCCACCTGATGATCTCGCCGGTCGACGCCTATCTGGACGCCTTTGCCGAGGCGGGGGCCGACACGATCACCGTCCACACGGAGGCGGGGCCGCACATTCACCGCTCGCTCCAGCATATCAAGGGGCTGGGCAAGCGCGCCGGCGTGGTGCTGAACCCCGGCACCCCGGCCAAGATGCTCGATTACCTGATCGACATGGTCGACCTGGTGCTGGTGATGAGCGTCAATCCCGGCTTCGGCGGACAGCATTTCATCGACAGCCAGCTCAAGAAGATCGCCGCGATCCGCAAGATGATCGACCAGTCGGGCCGCGATATCGATCTGGAGGTCGACGGCGGGATCGACGCCGCGACCTGCCGCCGCGCGATCGAGGCCGGGGCGGACGCGCTGGTCGCCGGAACCGCCACCTTCCGCGGCGGGCCGGAACGCTATGCCGACAATATCCGGATGCTTCGCGGCGGATGACCGACGACGCACCGGACGGGATCGAACAGGGCAAACGGCTCATCAAGGTGGAGCCGAATGCCGCGCTGTCGCTGTCGCACCGGCTGGCGCATTACCTCGAACGGCTGACGTGGCGCACCCCGCTCCACGACCGGCGGCTGGACGGGCGCCACCCGGTCAAGCTGGTGGCGGTACCGGTCGATCCGCTGCCGGGCGATGAGGACGCGGGCCACGCGCTCCTGGACGGGTGGATGGTCGCCGGCGGGGAACGCCGCACGCTCGCCGATCTGGATATCGCGCGGCTGACCGGCGGGGCGGCGTTCGTGGCGCATGTCCACGGCTTCGAATGGCTGCGCGATCTCGACGCGGTCGGCGACCGTGCGCGCACCGTTCCCGCGGCCGAGGCGCTGGCCGCGCGCTGGCTGGCGGCGCATGGCGATCACGTGTCCGACGTGGCGTGGCGCCCCGACGTGGTCGCGCGGCGGCTGGTCCAATGGTCGTTCCACGCGCCGTTGCTGCTGTCGTCGACCGACCTTGTCTTCCGCTCACGCATCCTGAACGGCATCGCGCGCGCCGCCCGCCACCTCGATCGCACCGCGGACAAGGCCCCCGCGGGCGCCGAGCGGATCATCGCCTGGGCCGGGGTGGTCGTCGCCGGGCTGCTGATCCCCGGCGGGGAAACGCGGCTGGCGATCGGCGAGGTCGGGCTGGCACGCGCGCTGGACGCGTCGATCACCGACGACGGCGGCATCGTCAGCCGCTCGCCGACCGCGCTGCTCGACGCGATGGCCACGATCGGATTGCTGCGCGCCGCCTATGACGCGCGGCGCCAGTCGCTGCCGCTGGTCGTGCAGCAGATATTGTCGCGGATGACGCCCGCGCTGCTGGGCGTCGCGATGGGCGACGGCGGATTGTCGAGCTGGCAAGGCGGGTTGCCGGTCGATGCGCTGCGCCTCAACGACGTGCTGATGGCCAGCGGCGCGCACGGCCGCCCGCTGCGTCAGTCGCGCGACTGGGGCTATCAACGTCTGGCCGCGGGCGGATGCGTGCTGGTGATGGACGCCGCACCCCCGCCTGCCACGCCCGTCGCGGGCTGCGGTTCGGCATCGACGCTGGCGTTCGAGCTGTCGGACGGGGCGGAGCGGCTGGTCGTCGGTTGCGGCGGCGCGGCGCGGGCCGCCGCGCGCTATTCGCCCGACGTCGCGCTGGGGCTGCGCTCCACCGCCGCGCATTCCACGCTGGTATTGGCCGATTCGCATTCGACCGCGCTCCACCCCGACGGCACGCTGGGCCGGGGGGTGGCGGAGGTGGAGCTGGCACGCCAGGAATCGGAGGCGGGCAGCCGGATCGAGGCGCGCCACGACGGCTATGTCCGCCGCCACGGCCTGTACCACCGTCGCCAGCTGCTGCTGACCGGCGACGGGCGCGAGCTGCGCGGCGAAGATTCGCTGCTGCCCGCGCCGCGCACCGGCCCGACGTGGCCGCGCCGATCGCCGCGCGGGCCGACGCCCTTCTCGCTGCGCTTCCACTTGGGCCCCGGGGTCGAGGCAGTCGCCACCGCCGACGGGCAGGCGGCGATGCTGCGCACCCCGGCGGGCGCGTTCTGGCAGCTGCGCGCACGCGGCGAGCGGCTGGTGGTGGAAGACAGCATCTGGACCGACCCCGCCGGCCGGCTGGTCCCCACGCGCCAGGTGGTGATCGAGGGACAGGCGCAGGCCGGCGGTGCGCATGTCAGCTGGGTGATGAAGCGAGCGCGCTGAGCGGCGCACGGCCGCTAATGGCTTGAGCGATCCGGCCCCAGCGCCTATCCGCGCGCGGATGACGACCACCCTCCCCATCCGTCGCGCGCTCCTGTCAGTATCCGACAAGACCGGCATCGTCGAACTCGCCACCGCGCTGGCAGCCAATGGCGTCGACCTGATCTCCACCGGCGGCACCGCGAAGGCGCTACGCGACGCCGGCCTGCCGGTGCGCGACATTTCCGACGTGACCGGCTTCCCGGAGATGATGGACGGGCGGGTCAAGACGCTCCACCCCAAGGTGCATGGCGGGCTGCTGGCGGTGCGTGACGATGCCGCACATGCCGCGTCGATGGAGGAACACGGGATCGGCGCGATCGACCTGGTCGTCGTCAACCTCTATCCCTTCCAGCAGACGGTGGCAAAGGGCGCCGGGCGTGACGAGGTGGTCGAGAATATCGACATCGGCGGCCCGTCGATGGTGCGCTCCGCGGCGAAGAACCACGCCTATGTCGCGATCGTCACCGATCCGGCCGACTATCCGCTGGTCATCTCGGGCGAAACGACGCTGGCCGACCGCAAGCGGCTGGCGGCCAAGGCGTTCGCGCTGACGGCCGAATATGACGCCGCGATCGCCAGCTGGTTCGCGTTCGCCGACCAGGGGCTGACCTTCCCGGATACGCTGCCGTTCGTGCTCAAGCGCGCCGGGCCTGAGCTTCGCTATGGCGAGAACCCGCACCAGCACGCCGCCTTCTACGCCGCCGCGGGCACGCAGGCGCGCGGGATCGGCCAGGCGCGGCAGGTGCAGGGCAAGGCGCTGAGCTACAACAATTACAACGATGCCGATGCCGCGCTGGAACTGGTCAGCGAATTTCGCGACGGCGATCCCGCCTGCGTGATCGTCAAGCATGCCAATCCGTGCGGCGTCGCCACCGGCGCGACGCTGACCGAGGCGTATCGGGCCGCGTTCGCGTGCGACACGGTCAGCGCGTTCGGCGGGATCATCGCGGTCAACCGCCCGCTCGACCGCGCCACTGCGGAGGCGATCACCGGCATCTTCACCGAAGTGGTGGTGGCGCCCGACGCCGATGAGGAAGCGATCGCGCTGTTCGCGGCGAAGAAGAACTTGCGCCTGCTGCTGACCGGCGACCTGCCCGATCCGGCGCGCGCCGGGCTGACCGCGAAGACGATCGCCGGCGGCTGGCTGGTCCAGTCGCGCGATGCCGGGCGGATCGGGCGGTCCGACCTGAAGGTGGTGACGCAGCGCCAGCCGACCGACCAGGAACTGGCCGACTGCCTGTTCGCCTGGACGGTGGCCAAGCACGTCAAGTCGAACGCGATCGTCTATGCCAGGGACGGCGCGACCGCGGGCGTCGGCGCGGGACAGATGAACCGCCTGGAATCGGCGCGGATCGCGGCGTGGAAGGCGAAGGATGCCGCCGACAAGGCGGGGTGGGACGCGCCCCGCACGATCGGCTCGGCGGTGGCCAGCGACGCCTTCTTCCCCTTCGCCGACGGTCTGCTGGCGGCGGTGGAAGCCGGGGCGACCGCGGTGATCCAGCCGGGCGGGTCGATCCGCGACGCCGACGTGATCGCGGCGGCGGACAAGGCGGGGCTGGCGATGATCTTCACCGGCATGCGCCACTTCCGCCATTGATCCGCCGCCCGCGCCCCCGCGACGGTCTGACGCGGGGGAGACCGGTTCAGCGGATGAACCCGCCCTCGTTCGGCAAGGTCGCTTCCTCCGCGCTCGGCATCTTGCTGAACAGCGCGCGGTCCTCCGGACCGAAGGCGTAGCGCCAGATCACGAACAGATACGCGGCCAGCGTCGCGGCCACCCCGATCGACACCTGCGCCCAGCGCCAACCCGGCGGCAGCAGCGCGAACGCCCCGCCCACCAGCGCCCCCGCGCACGCCGCCCAGACCAGCGGCCAGCG
>NZ_LSJO01000620.1:0-21113 GCF_001556735.1 Sphingomonas sp. CCH9-F2
ACGCTACCCCGTGGCGATGCCCCTTGCCCCCGCCTCAACATTCGCCACTTGCCCCGTCAGCATCTCAACATTCGCAACATTCGCGGCCGCACCCCCGCTGCCAAGATACGCGCTGATCCACATCAACCAGTTAATTTTTCATCGGAACAGGATCGGCCACCCCGCGCTTGACCGGCTTCGCAACAACGGAGCCGCCCCATGGCCGAACAGCACGACGACGGGTCCGCCGCCGCGTCGAAGCACCCGCACGCCGCGGGCGACGCCTTCGCGCACGATACCGGCGATGCGATCACCGCGCAGGCGGTGACGATCA
This sequence comes from Sphingomonas sp. CCH9-F2, assembly GCF_001556735.1. Classification (NCBI taxonomy): domain Bacteria; kingdom Pseudomonadati; phylum Pseudomonadota; class Alphaproteobacteria; order Sphingomonadales; family Sphingomonadaceae; genus Sphingomonas; species Sphingomonas sp. CCH9-F2. The sequence continues at coordinate 314 of NZ_LSJO01000620.1, forward strand.
ACCGCCCGGTAGGCGAGGTCTATGCGTTCTTTCGCGATTTCACCAACCTGCCGACCTTTATGGAGAATGTCGTCACGGTCGATCTGCTCGACGACACGCGATCGCACTGGGTGGTCAAGGCGCCCGGCGGCGGCACCGTCGAATGGAATGCGCGGCTGACCGCGCAGGAAGCGAACAGCCTGCTGGAATGGACCAGCGAGGATGGCGCCGACGTCCCCAATTCGGGCCGCATCACCTTCCGCGACGCGGGCACGCGCGGCACGGTGGTGACCGCCACGATCGTCTACGACCCGCCCGGCGGGATCGTGGGGAAGGTGATCGCCAAGATGTTCCAGCGCGAACCCGCGATCCAGGCGCGCCGCGATCTGCGCCGGTTCAAGCAACTGATGGAAACCGGCGAGATCGCCACCCCGGCGATGAACAGGCGCCAGTTCGAGGAGATGGGGCTTTGAAAGCGGTCGCCTGGCATGGAAAGCACGACGTGCGCGTCGACACCGTCGACGATCCCGGCATCGTCAACCCGCGCGACGCCATCATCAAGGTGACGTCGAGCGCGATCTGCGGCTCCGACCTGCACCTGTACGACGGCTACATCCCGACGATGCAGGCGGGCGATATCCTGGGCCATGAATTCATGGGCGAGGTGGTCGAGGTCGGCCCGCAATCGACGCTGACGAAGGGCCAGCGCGTCGTCGTCCCCTTCACCATCTCGTGCGGCAGTTGCTACCATTGCGGGAAGCAGCAATTTTCCGCCTGCGACAACGGCCTGCCCGCCGACAATCAGGATATCGCGCGGGAATTGTACGGTCAGCCGATGAGCGGGCTGTTCGGCTACAGCCACATGACCGGCGGTTATGCCGGCGGCCAGGCGGAATATGTCCGCGTGCCGTTCAGCGACGTCGGCCCGATTGTCGTGCCCGACGGGGTGGAGGACGAACAGGTCCTGTTCCTCTCCGATATCCTGCCCACCGGGTGGATGGCGGCAGAGAATGCCGACATCGAACCGGGCGATACGGTCGCGGTATGGGGCTGCGGCCCGGTCGGACTGTTCGCGATCCAGTCGGCGTTCCTGATGGGCGCCGAGCGCGTGATCGCGATCGACCATTTCCCCAATCGTCTCGCGCTCGCCAAACGCTTCGGCGCGCAGATCGTCAATTACGAGGAAACGGCGGTCTATGACGCGCTGATGGAGATGACCGGCGGGATCGGCCCCGACGCAGTCATCGACGCCGTCGGGCTGGAGGCGCACGGCTTCTTCGTCGACAATGTCATCGACCAGATCAAGGCGTCGACCTTCCTGGGCACCGACCGCGCGCACGCCAACCGCCAGGCGATCATCGCCTGTCGCAAGGGCGGACGCGTATCGATGCCGGCGGTCTTTGGCGGGTTCGTCGACAAATGGCCGCTCGGCGCCTTCATGGAAAAGGGGCTGACGCTCAAGACCGGGCAGACCCATGTGCAACGCTATCTGCCCGCGCTGTTGACCGCGATCCTCGAGGGGAAGATCGACACCACCTTCCTCATCTCGCACCGGATGCCGCTCAGCGCTGGGCCGGAGGGCTATCGCCTGTTCCACGATCAGCAGGACGAGGTGACCAAGATCGTCCTGAAACCCGGCATGGACCGCTGAGGAGAACAAACATGGCAGACACTTTCGCAATTATTACCGGCGCCTCGACCGGCATCGGGTTCGAGCTGGCGACGCTGGCGGCGAGGAACGGCTACGACATTCTGGTCGTGGCGGACGAGCCGCTGATCGATGCCGCCGCGGCCGATTTCCGCCAGTTCGGCACCGAGGTGCGCGGGGTGGAGGCGGACCTGTCGACCATCGAGGGGGTCGACCGGCTGCTCGCCGCGGCGCAGGGCCGGCAGATCGACCTGTTATGCGCCAATGCCGGGCGCGGGCTGGGGCGCGGGTTTCTGGAACAGGACTTGGCCGACTGGCGCCGCGTCGTCGACACCAATATCACCGGCACGCTCTATCTGCTGCAGCGCGTGCTGCGCGACATGGCGGCGCGCGACGCGGGCAAGGTGCTCGTCACCGGGTCGATCGCCGGCTTCATCCCCGGCAGCTTCCAGGCGGTCTATAACGGCACCAAGGCGTTCGTGGACAGCTTCACCGACGCGCTGCGGGACGAATTGCGCGATCACCGGGGCGTCACGCTGACCACGCTGATGCCGGGACCGGTCGATACCGAATTCTTCGACCGTGCCGATATGATGGACACCGACGTCGGCACCTCGGACGGTAAGTCTGATCCGGCCAAGGTGGCGCAGGACGGCTGGGACGCGCTGATGGCCGGGCGGCACTCGATCGTGTCGGGCTGGAAGAACAAGCTACAGGCCGCGGTCGCACATGTCGTCCCGCCCGAAGTGACCGGGCGGATGCACCGCAACATGGCGGAGCCGGGCACCGCGAAGGACTGACGCCCCCCTGCCGTGGCGAAGGGGGCGTCGCGCGGTCAGGCCGCGCGCAGCTCGAACGTCCCTTTCACCCCCTCGGCCTGGGCGGAGGGGGCGATCCACAGGTCGAACTGTCCCGGCTCGACGGTCGGCGTCATCTCCAGCCCGATGAACTCCAGATCGGCACGGGTCAGCTTGAACGTCACCGTCTCCCGCGCGCCCGGCGCCAGCGCCACCTTGCGAAACGCCTTCATCTCACGGACCGGGCGCGTGATGCTGGCGACACGATCGTGGATGTACAGCTGCACCACCTCCTCCGCCCCGCGCGTACCGGTGTTGGCCACCGTCGCGGACACCTCCAGCGTCCCGTCCCACGCCATGGTCGCGGGCAGCCGCAGGTCGGAATAGGCGATCTTGCCATAGGTCAGGCCGTGGCCGAACGGATACAGCGCCTCGTTCAACGTCGTGCGATATTTCGCCTTGTACGGATCGCTCAGCGCCGCCGCCGGGCGCCCGGTCGGCTTGTGCGCATAATGATACGGCTCCTGCCCGCTCTCATACGGGAAGCTGCACGGCAGGCGTCCCGACGGGCTGTAGGCGCCGAACAGCACGTCCGCGATCGCATGGCCGCTCTCCGACCCCAGGAACCACGTCACCAGGATCGCCGGCGCGGCGCGCACCGCGCCCGCCAGCGCCAGCCCGCGCCCGTTCTTGAGGACGACGACCACCGGCTTGCCGGTCTTCGCCACCGCCTCGGCCAGCTCCTGCTGCGGCGCGGGCACGACGATCTCGGTACGCGACTGCGCCTCGCCCGACATGCCTTCCGATTCGCCGATCGCCAGCACGACGACGTCCGCGGCCTGCGCCGCCGCGACCGCCGCCGCGATCCCGCCGGGCAGCGCCTGCTCGACTCCCGATCCCGCGGTCACCGTCACGCTGGCGACACCCGCCGCTCGCACGCCGGCCGCCAGATCGACCGCCTGGGCATTGTCGCCATAGACCACCCATGGCCCGTTCAGATCATGCTGACCCTCGGCAAACGGCCCGATCAGCGCGACCTTCGCCGCTTTCGACAGCGGCAGGACGTCGCCGTCGTTCTTCAGCATCACGATCGACCGCCGCGCCGCGTCGCGCGCCAGCGCCAGGCTCGGCTTGGCGCGGGTGCGCGCCTTCTCGCGCTTCGCGTCGATACGGCGGAACGGATCGTCGAACAGCCCCAGCATATGCTTGGCGGCCAGCACGCGGCGGACCGAGCGGTCGAGCGCCTCCTGCGGCACCGTGCCGTCGCGCACCAGCCCGGGCAGGTGGAGCCAGTAATTGTTGCTGGCCATCGACATGTCGACGCCCGCCAGGAAGGCGATCCGCGTCGCATCGCGCGAATCCTTGGCGAAACCAGCGGCGATCATCTCCTCGTCGCCGGTGTAGTCGCCGACGATGAACCCCTTGTAGCCCCATTCGTCGCGCAGGATCTTCTGCAACAGCCACGGATTGCCGTGCGACGGGATGCCCGCGATCTCGTTGAACGATGCCATGCCGCTGCCCGCGCCGGCGCCGAAACCCGCGCGATACGGCGGCAAATAGACTTCGCGCAGCGTCCGTTCGGACAGGTCGACGCTGTTATAGTCCAGCCCCGCTTCGCCCGCGCCATAGGCGGCGAAATGCTTCACGCACGCCATCACCGCATCGTTCGCCGTCAGGTCATTGCCCTGGAAGCCCTTCACCCGCGCCACCGCGAACAATTCGCCCAGCCGCGGGTCTTCGCCGGCGCCCTCCATCGTTCGGCCCCAGCGCTGGTCGCGCGCGATGTCGACCATCGGGAAGAACGTCCAGTCGATCCCCGCGCCCGCCGCCTCGTATGCGGCGACCCGCGCGGTGCGCCGTGCCAGATCGGGTTCGAAGCTCGCCGCCTCGCCCACCGGCACCGGGAAGATCGTGCGATGGCCATGGATGACGTCGGCGGCGAAGATCAGCGGGATATTCAGCCGCGACTGGCGCATCACCGCGGTCTGCATCCGACGCGCCATTTCCGCGCCATTGCCGTTGAACACGCCGGTGATCCGCCCGGCGACCACATCGGCCAGTTGCCCGTCGAAGCTGGGGCCGTTGCTGGGCGGGTTCAGCGCGGTGGCCACGCCGCCGCCCCAGGCGGCGGGCATCAGGTTCAGTTGCCCGCACTTCTCCTCGATGGTCATCCGCCCGATCAACGCCTCGACCGACGCCGGCAGCCCGCCCGCCTCCGCCGCGTCCAGCATCGCCCGCGCGGGACTCGCGGCCCAGGCCGCAATCGCACCGGCACCCAGCAGCGCGCCGCGCCGCGTGATCGTGCCGGATGCGGGGCGCGTGCTGGTGGTCGTATCGCTCATCCCATTTCTCTCCCTGACGGCTGCTCAGCCGGGCCCGCGGGCGATTCGAAATCGCTTCCACCGAGCCATGTAACCGGTTACGTAGACCTGGCCGGGCAAAGGCGGCAAACGAATTCTGGAAGGGGAGCGTGGCAGGATCATGGCGTCGGCGACGATTCGCGATGTGGCCCGCGCCGCCGATGTATCGGTCGCCTCCGTCTCCCGCGTGCTCAACAACCATGCCAACGTGCATCCCGATATGCGCGAGCGGGTGCGCGCCGCGATCGAAGCGCTGGGATATGTGCCCCATGCCGGCGCGCGCAGCCTGTCGCTGGCGCGCACGCAGGCGATCGGCGTTGTCCTGCCCGATCTGCACGGGGAATTCTTCTCGGAAATCGTGCGCGGCATGGACCGCGCGGTGACGCCTGCGGGCTATCACCTTTTGCTGTCGAACATGCACGCCGATGCCGATCTGGCGGCGCAGGCGCTGCGCACGATGCGCGGGCGGGTTGACGGACTGATCGTGATGGCCCCGCACCTGACCGCCGACGCGCTGGAGGCGGCGCTGCCGCGCGAACTGCCGACGGTCATGCTCAATACCGTTCCGTCGGGCGATCGCGCGGGGATCCGCGTCGATAACGCCGCCGGCATCCGCGCCGCGGTCGCGCATCTGGCGGCGACCGGGCGGCGCGCGCCGGTCCATATCGCCGGCCCCGCCGGCAATGTCGATGCGGTCGCCCGCCGCGATGCCTTCACCGCCGCGATGCGCGACTATTTCCCGGACGCCCCGGTGGAGATCGTCGACGGTGATTTCTTCGAGGAAGCGGGCCTCGCCGCGGTCGCCACGCTGATCGCGGCGGGCACGAACTTCGACGCGATCGTCGCCGCCAACGACATGATGGCGTTCGGCGCACTACAGGCGCTGCGCGACGCCGGGCGGCAGGTGCCGGCACAGGTGGCGGTGACCGGTTTCGACGACGTGCCGCTGTCGCGCTACCTGGGGCTGACCACCGCGCATGTTCCGCTCGTCGACATGGGATCGCGCGCGATCGACCGGTTGCTGGCGCTGATCTCGCCGGGGGCCAAAGGCGCGCGCGACCCCGATCTCATCATCCCCGAATTGATCGTCCGCCGTAGCAGCGGCGCCCCGGAGACCTTCTGACATGACCATCGTCACCGACCGTCGCACCCTCTTGGGCGGGGCCATGGCCGCGGGCGCCGCCGGCCTCGCCCCGGCCGCCGCCGCACCGGCCGCAAACGCGCTGCCGACGTGGTTCGGCGATCTGGAACGGCGCACGTTCGACTATTTCTGGAACCTCGCCAATCCGCGCAACGGGCTGGTGCCGGATCGCTGGCCCACCCCGGCCTTCTCCTCGATCGCGGCGGTCGGCTTCGCGCTGACCGGCTATCCGATCGGTGTGGAGCGCGGCTGGATCACCCGCGCCCAGGCGCGTGCGCGGACGCTTGCGACGCTGCGCACCTTCGACACGCTGCCGCAGGGAGACGCCCGGAGTGGCACCGCCGGGCACAAAGGGTTTTTCTATCACTTCCTCGACATGGAAACGGGACTGCGCTTCCGCGAGACCGAATTGTCCAGCGTCGATACGACTTTGTTGTTCCTGGGCATCCTGTTCGCAGGCGCTTGGTACGACCGTGACGACGCGGACGAGGCGGAAATCCGTCGGCTGGCCCAGCGGATCGTCGACCGCGCCGACTGGCGCTGGTTCACCAACGATCGCGGCACCGTGTCGATGGGCTGGCACCCCGAACGCGGCTTCATCGAGCGCGCGTGGGATGGCTACAACGAAGGGATGATGGTCTATGTCGTCGGCCTGGGTTCCGGCGCGCGGCCGCTGGCGGACGGCGCATGGGATGCCTGGGCGGCGACCTATCCCGCCTTCTGGCGCGGCGAAGGCACGACCCGCCACCTCGCCTTCGCGCCGCTGTTCGGCCATCAGTACAGCCAGATGTGGATCGATTTCCGTGGCATTCGCGATGCAACGATGCGTCGCGAACGCCTCGACTATTTCGAGAACAGCCGCCGCGCCACCTATGCCAACCGGGCTTATTGCATCGCCAATCCGATGCGCTGGGACGGCTATGGCCGCGACATCTGGGGGCTGACCGCCTGCGACGGCCCCGCCGACGTCACCCTGCCGTTCAAGGGGCGGCAGGCGACCTTCTACGGCTATGCCGCGCGCGGTCCGCTCGGCCAGCCGGACGAGCGCGACGACGGCACGATCGCCCCCACCGCCGCGCTCGGCAGCCTGGCGTTCGCGCCGGAAATCGTCGTGCCGGCCGCCAACGCCATGCGCCGCTGGCCGGGCCTGTACGGCCGCTACGGCTTCCTCGACAGCTTCAACCCCAGCTTCCGCTATGATGTGCCCACGGTATCGACCGGCACGGTCAGCAAGACGAGCGGCTGGATCGCCAAGGACTATCTGGGCATCGACCAGGGCGCGATCCTGGGCGCCATCGCCAACACCCGCGACGAAGGCGTCTGGCGGGTGATGCGCCGCTCGCCCGTGATCCGCCGCGGGCTGGAACGTGCGGGCTTCACCGGCGGATGGCTGGCGCGATGAGCGAGACAAGCCGCGCGGTGCGCAAGGTCACGATCGTCGGCGGCGGCACCGCGGGGTGGATGGCCGCCGCGCTGCTGTCGCGGCTGTTCGCGGGCGGCGGGTTCGATATCCGCCTGATCGAATCGGACGAGATCGGCACGATTGGCGTCGGCGAGGCGACGATCCCCGCGATCCGCACCTTCATGGAACTGGCCGGGCTGGACCAGGTGGAGATGATCCGCGCGACCCAGGCGACGTTCAAATTGGGCATCGAATTCGTCGACTGGCGCGCGAAGGGGATCAGCTACATCCACGGCTTCGGCACGATCGGCCAGGATCTGCTGTGGCTGCACACCCATCAATTCTGGCTGAAATATGCCGCGCGCGGGCAGGCGAAGCCGTTCGACGCCTATGCGCTCAACTGCCTGGCGGCGCGCCGCAACCGCTTCTGCATGCCCGATGCGCGCAACCCCGATTCGCCGCTGGCGGGGCTGGACTATGCCTATCATTTCGATGCCTCGCTGTTCGCCCGGCATCTGCGCGCCCAATCGGAGGCGCGCGGCGTCAGCCGGATCGAGGGGCGGATCGTCGACACCATCTGCCGCGGCGAGGACGGGCATGTCGACCATGTCGTGCTGGCGGAGGGGCGCACGGTCGACGGCGACCTGTTCGTCGACTGTTCGGGAATGCGGTCGCTGCTGCTCGGTCAGGCGCTGGGCGTCGGCTATGAGGACTGGCGCCACTGGCTGCCGTGCGACCGCGCGCTGGCGGTGCCCTGTGCCAGCATCGCGCCGCTGACCCCCTATACCCGCTCCACCGCGCGCGACGCCGGCTGGCAATGGCGCATCCCTCTCCAGCACCGCATCGGCAACGGGCATGTCTATGCCAGCGATCACATTTCCGATGATGATGCCGCCGCCACGCTGCTCGCGAACCTCGACGCCGCACCGCTCGCCGATCCGCGGCCGGTCCGCTTCGTTCCCGGCCGGCGCCTGCGCGCGTGGGACAAGAACGTCGTTGGGATCGGCCTGTCGAGCGGCTTCCTGGAGCCGCTGGAATCGACCAGCATCCACCTGATCCAGACCGCCCTGCTGCGCCTCGTCGCGCTATTCCCCGGCGAGGGCGTGAAGCCCGCCGACGTCGCCGAATACAATCGCCAGACGGCGTTCGAGATGGCCGACATCCGCGACTTCATCATCGCGCATTACAAGGTGACCGAACGCGAGGACACGCCGTTCTGGGCGTACGTGAAGCATATGGCGATCCCGGATTCGCTGGCCGAGCGGCTGGAGCTGTTCCGCACCTCCGCGCGCTTCTTCCTCCATTCGCGCGCCGAGCTGTTCCGTGAGGAAAGCTGGGTGCAGGTGCTGATCGGCCAGGGACTGGCGATGCGGCACGATCCGATGGTCGATCTGATCCCGGACGCCGATGCACTGGCCTATCTGCGCGATATCGAGGCGGTAATCGACGACGTGTCGGCTCGGATGCCCGATCACGCCGCCTTCGTGGCGCGCAACTGTAGCGCGGCGGCCACACCCTCGCGCTGAGCGCCGCCGCCGTAGCAACGTGCGGCCGAAGCGGATTGACTTTCGAGCGGCTTTGGCGCTTCCAGAGCGGGACGGAACAGGGGATTGTTCGTCGCGTGGTGTAACCGGTTACGGGCCGAAACCCGGACTGGTTCTAATGATGATTTGTAACCGGTTTCACAGGACCGGTATGGGGAGGAACTGAAATGCGGTCTCGCTTGCTTTCGCGTCATGCGTTCGCGCTGGGCATCTCGTCCGCCGCGATGGCATCGCTTTTCGTCGCGCCGACGGCCGTTGCGCAGACGGTCGGCACGATCCAGGGCAGCGGCGCCCCGGCGGGTGCGACGGTGACGGCGACCGACACGGTGACGGGGCGCTCGGTCACGACGACCGCAACCGCCGCCGGCACGTTCACGCTCGCCGGCCTTCGCCCGTCCAGCTATCAGGTCAAGGCGGGCGAGCGGTCGCAGTCGGTCACCGTTCCCGTCGCCACGGTCGTTACCGTCGATCTGACCCCGGTCCAGGAGGTTCAGGCGGGGGACGTGGTGGTCATCGGTCGGCGCCCACGCGCAGAGGTGCGCACCGCCACGATCGCCACCAACGTGTCGCCGCAACAGATCGAAAGCCTGCCGCAGACCCAGCGTAACTTCCTGAACTTCGCCGCGCTCGCCCCCGGCGTGACGCTGAACCCCGACGTCAACAACGCGCGCATCCAGTCAGGCGGCAACAGCTCCGAGAACATCAACGTGTTCATCGACGGCACCAGCCAGAAGAACAACGTCGGCTTCGGTGGCGTCGCCGGCCAGAATTTCTCTGGCGGCAACCCCTTCCCGCAGTCGGCGATCCAGGAATTCCGCGTCGAGACGCAGAACTACAAGGCCGAGTTCGAGCAGGCCGGGTCGGCGATCATCACCGCGGTCACCAAGACCGGCGGCAACAAGTTCCACGGCGGCGTGTTCGGCACCTTCATTCCGAAGGCGTGGTTCGGTCGGCCGTATTTCGAACGCCCGGGCAACGCGAACAACCCCGGCTTCCCGTGCGCAACCGATCAGACCAAGACCTGCTTCAACGAGAAGCCGGACTATAAGCGTTATGAATTCGGCGCCGACCTGGGCGGACCGATCATCGCCGACAAGCTGCATTTCTTCGCCGCCTACGAAGGGACGCGCCGTACCAACCCGGCGATCATCGTCACCACCGGCGCTGGCATCCCGTCGCAGCTTTCCAGCCTGCTGGCGGGCACCTTCGCGGCGAAGTTCAACCAGAACCTGTACTTCGGCAAGCTGACGCTGTTTGCGTCCGAGGCCGATACTATCAACGCGAGCTATTTCCGCCGCGAGGAACAGGACCTTCGCGACTATGGCGGCAATCGCGCGTTCGAGAACGGTCGCGACATCGGCACGCAGAGCGAGAACTACCAGTTCGAGTGGAACCACCGTGCGGACAATTGGCTGAACGAGCTGACGCTCAGCAAGTTCAAGAGCTTCACCGGCACGCCGACGATCACGACCGGCCCGGAATATCTCATCACCGCCAACAACACCGGTGGCGGCGACCTGCTGTTCTTCGGCGCGAACTCGTTCCAGCAGGCGAACGACCAAAGCGCTGACACGCTGCGCAACAACTTCACCTACACCGGTGCCGAGAACCACGTCTTCAAGGCCGGCGTGCGCGTTTCGCGCGTCACGCTCAGCCGTGTCGAAGATGCATTCGGCAACGGCCAATATCGCTTCGCCGCGCCGAACTTCACCACGCTTGCCAACAGCATCCCTTATGCGGCGACGATCTCGCTTCGTCCCCCGGAACCGCTGGAAGCCAAGAACACGCAGGTCGGCCTGTTCATCCAGGACGACTGGACGATCAACGAGCATCTGACGCTCAACGCCGGCCTGCGCTGGGATTACGAGTCGAACAATTTCAACAACAAGTATGTGACGCCGGAAAAGATCGCGACCGCACTGCGCAACTACCAGCCGTGGAAGGCCGCGGGTATCGATCCCGAGCGGTACATCACCGACGGAACGAAGCGCGATCCGTTCAAGGGCGCATTCCAACCGCGCATCGGGCTCAGCTACGACGTCAACGGCGACCGCGATCTGGTGTTCTTCACCGGCGCCGGCCGCTACTACGATCGCAACATCTTCTACCTCGCCAGCCTCGAACGACTTTTCAACAACGTTCGTAGCGACATCAACGTGACCTTCTGCGGCGAGAACGGTTTGCCCGCCTGCCCCGCCGGAACGCCGACGACGCCGGGCGCGGCCGCCGGCAACGGCGTCTTCCGCTGGAACCCGGCGTTCCGCGATCCGGCGGCGCTGCGCAGCGGTGTCGCATCGGGCGGACTGTCGGGCGACATCTGGGTCATCAACAACGACGTGAAGGTGCCCTACACCGACCAGTTCACGCTGGGTGTGCGCAAGCGGCTCGGCGCGGTCCAGACCTCGGTGGCGGTCGCGCACAACCGCTCGCACAATTCGTTCATGTATGTGCGCGGCAACCGCCAGACCAACGGCAATTACACCGATGGCGGCGATGCGTGGATCCGCGATCCGGGCGCGATGAGCCCCGACATGTTCGTCCCCGGCTATACCGGGCGTCTGAACATCGGCTCCTCGATCGGCGAGCAGCGGTACACCGCGCTCTTCGTCACTGCGGAGAAGGGCTACACCCGCGAATCCGGCTGGGGCTTCACCACGGCGTTGACGATTTCCGATGCCAAGTCGAACGTCGGCCGCGCCTTCAACGAAGCCGAGATGTTCAACGCCGGTCGCCAGGACGCCTTCGGCTGGCAGCCGACCGCGGGGCTGGAGCGGTGGCGATTCGTTGGCACCGCGATTGGCGACCTGCCGCTCGATTTCCAGCTGTCCGGCACGCTGACGCTGGCGTCGGGGCCGCGCTTTGGCAACGTCAATTTCGACGTCAAGCCGCCCAACTGCAGCGGCTGCCTCTACTTCAACGACGGCGGCCCGCTGTCGCCGAAGCAGGACATTGCGTACAAGAACCTCGACCTGAAACTCGCCAAGCGGTTCCGCACGCCCTGGGGGCATGAGTTGCAGGCCGATCTGTCGGTCTTCAACGTCTTCGACTGGGTGAACCGGACCTACAGCACCTGGGGTGCAGGGTCGGGCGCGAACCCACCGCTCGAAGAGAACGGCACGATCGGCTACGCCCGCTCGTTCCAGGCGGGGCTGAAGTACCGCTTCTGATCCGGTCGGGGCGATCGTGTGACGATCGCCCCGTTCCTGTTCCACCGGGAGAGCGGCGATGGTCCCGCAGCTGCTTCGCTTCGGGAAGGGCGAGCATCGCGTCGTCCAGCTCGACGGGCTGGATATCGATCCCGCCGGCGTGGTCGATCTCGCCGCCGCACTCGCGCCCTTCCCACGCGTGCCGAACCCCAATTATCCGGGGGTGCGCCGCGTCCTGCATGAGGCGGACGGCGGCGCCTTCGCCTACGCCTGTTCGCTGCTGGAGGCGTGTGCGCCCTATATCGGCGGCGCGTTCGACATGGACGGGTTCGACCTGATCGAGGCGAGCTTCTCGATCGTCACCACGCCGCCCGGCCGGCTTGCCCCGGCGCAGCGCGCGCCGCATGTCGATTCCACCGATCCGCGCTATCTGGCGGTGATGCACTTTCTGGGCGGCGTCGCGGGCAGCGGCACCGCCTTCTACCGCCAGCGGTCGACCGGGATCGAGGCGGTGACCCCCGCCACACTCGCCACCTTCGTCGCCGCGGCGCGGCGGGAATCGGCGACACTGGACGGCTATATCCACGGTAGCAATGCCGCGTTCGAGGAGATCGGGCGCGTCGCCGCCGTGCCGGGGCGCGTCCTCATCTATCAGGGCGCGCTGCTCCATTCCGGCATCATCCCGCCCGACCTGCCGCTCGATGCCGATCCGCGCCGTGGCCGGCTGACCGCCAACCTGTTCGTCAAAGGGCAATGACCATGCACCGCTCCCTCGCCACCGGCGCGCTCCTCCTGTCGCTGCCCGTCCTTCCCGCCCCGGTAGCGGCCAAGACCTACGCCAATCCGATCGACGTCGATTATCGCTACAATTTCGAACAGACCAATGAGGGGATTTCGTACCGCACCGGCGCCGATCCGGTGATCGTGCGGTTCAAGGGTGCCTATTACCTGTTCCTGACGCTGGCCGACGGATACTGGCGGTCCGACGATCTGGTGAGCTGGCGCTTCGTCACGCCCAGCCGCTGGCCGATGAACAGCATCGTCGCGCCCGCGGTCACCTCCGACGGCGACCGGCTGCTCATCATGCCGTCGATGACCGATCAGGGAACGATCCTGTCGACCAGCGACCCGGCCAGCGGGAAGCTCGACTTCTTCGTACGGCGGATGCCGGTGCTGCCCGGTGCGGTGAAATCGGGGCTGGAGGATACGATCAAGCCGGGGCAGATCCCGCCGGGGCCATGGGACCCCGCGCTGTTCCGGGACGACGACCGGCGCTGGTATCTCTACTGGAATTCCTCGAACGTCTTCCCGCTGTACGGCGCGCCGGTGACCTTCGCGGACGGGCGGATGCGGTATGACGCGCCGGCCGCGCCGCTGCTGTCGCTCCACCCGGATGTGCATGGCTGGGAACGCTTCGGGCAGGACCACAGCGGCGGGCTGCCCGACGGCACGCCGATCAAGCCGTTCATGGAGGGCGCGTGGGTCAACAAGGTCGGCGGGCGCTATTACCTGCAATATGGTGCGCCGGGGACGGAGTATAACGTCTACGCCACCGGCGTGTATGTCGCGGACAGGCCGCTCGGGCCGTTCACCTATGCGCCGTATAACCCGGTCGGGTACAAGCCGGGCGGGTTCGTTCAGGGTGCCGGACACGGCTCCACCTTCCAGGACGCCTATGGCAATTGGTGGAACACCGGGACGCCGTGGATCGGCTATAACTGGACGTTCGAGCGGCGCGTGGGGATGTGGCCGGCGGCCTTCGCGGCGGACGGGCAGATGTCGGTCTCGACCCGCTTCGGTGATTTTCCGCACCGCATGCCCGACGGGCCGGTCGCCGACCCGGAATCGCTGTTCACCGGCTGGATGCTGCTGTCCTACCGCGCCGCGGCGACCGCTTCGTCGACCCAGGCCGACCACCCCGCCGCCGACGTCACCGACGAAAACCCGCGCACCTTCTGGCTGGCAGGTGCCAACCGAGCGGGCGAGACGCTGACGCTCGACCTGGGCGCGATCAAGACCGCGCGCGCGGTGCAGGTGAACTTTGCCGACTACAAGTCCGGGCGATTCGGCGATGCCGACGACATCTACACCGATTTCCGACTGGAGGCGTCGCAGGACGGCACGCACTGGGAGACAATCGCACAGACCGAAAGCGGCGCTGACCGGCGCGACCGGCCGAACGCCTATTTCGAGCTGCCCCGCCCCGTTCCGCTGCGCTACCTGCGCTACGTTCACGGCCATGTCGGCGCGGCCAACCTTGCGATCGCCGACATTCGCGTGTTCGGCAGCGCCGGCCGCACGGCGCCCGCCCGCCCTGCCGGTGTCACGGCCACGCGCGACCGCGACCCGCGCAATGCGCGCATCGCCTGGGCGCCGGTGAGGGGCGCGACCGGCTATAACGTGCGCTGGGGCATCCGCCCCGATCGCCTGACGCTGACCTATCAGGTGTTCGCCGATGCCGTGAAGACGGACGGCGCGCGCTCGTATCTCGACCTGCGCGCGCTCGACGTCGGTCAGGATTATGTCGTCGCGGTGGAGGCGTTCAACGACAGCGGGGTCTCCCCGCTCAGCCGGCGTCGCCCGCTGCGCCGCTGACCCGCGCGAGCGGCATGCCCGCGCGGATCGGCGCGCCCTCGGCCAGCGCGGGGTCGAGCGTCACCCCGCGCGGCACGAACACGATGATGGTCGAGCCATGCTCGAACCACCCCATCTCGTCCCCCTTCGCGGCACGCGCGGTGCAGGGAACGCGCGCGCTGCCCTGTTCGCGCAGCGACCGTTCGGTGTCCATGAACCCCAGCCGGATGCTCGCCACCAGGATCGCGGCGACCGGCACCAGCAGCATCGGCATGCTGGTCGAATCCAGTCGCGTCTCGATCACCGCGCGCTCGTTGCGGCAAAACAGCCGCTCGACCCGCTTCAACGCGATCGGGTTCACGTTCCAGCAGTCGCCCGACAGATAGGTCACCCCCTCCACCGTCAGGTCCGCGGGCGCGTGGAAACGGTGATACATCGCCGCCGTCAGCCGCAGCGTCACGAACGACCCGTCGCGATAGCGCTCGACCAGCGCGGCGTCGGGGATCAAATCGCCGAGGCGATAGGGAAAGCCCTTCACCTGATAGACGCGGTCGCCCTCGATCCGCCCATGCGCGCCGACGATCGCGTCGCACGGGCTGGCGATCACCGCCGGATCGGCGTCGAACACGCGCGCACCGGGGCGCAGCCGCCGGACGAAGCCGTCGCGCAGGCTGGCGAAGCGCGTCGTTTCCGCATCCGACAGGTCCACGTCGGAGAAGAACCGCCACGCCGCCACCGCCGGCCGCGCGACCAGCGGATGCTCGATCGCCGCGATCCGCCCGACGATCCGGGTCGCCAGCCGCCGCGGGATGCGGTTGGTCAGCAGGAAATTCAGGTCCTCCTGCATTAGCAGGCGAAGGAAAGCACCGCGCATTGTCACACCTGCGTCATCGTGAGGGAGTGGAAGGCGCCATGCAGAACAGCAAGCTTGCCGCCGCCATCACCGCCAGTGTCGCCGGCGCCGCCGCCGGGATCGTCGCCGTCGCCAAGGCGCGCGCGCGCCTGCGCCTGTCGCGTGCCAAGCATCCGTCGCTGGGCGGACACGTCCGCATGGCCAAACGGGTGGCGGGGCAAATCCCCTTCTACACCCACCCGGAGAAATCCTTCTTCCGCGCCGATGGCGCCGATGACGCGGTCGCCGCGCGCCGCCGCGACGGGCTGCAACGCCTGTCGGTGCTGTTTGCGCAGCGTTTCCCGAAGACGCTGGCGCTGACCGCCGAGACGCGCACCGGCCTGTCCGATCTGCAGTTCACCGGCCGTTATCGCGTGCCCTTCCCGTTCAGCGCGGTCGTCCGCGAGAAACTGCCCAGCGGCGCCTTCCTCGAACGGTCGGACGGCGCGTGGCTGGTCGACCTGGACGGCAACCGGATGATCGACCTGACCGGATCGTACGGCGTCAACTTGTTCGGCAACGATTTCTACAAGGCGACGATGCGCGAGGCGCTGGAAACCGCCGAGCCGCTGGGCGGCGTGCTGGGCGCGTTCCACCCCGTCGTCGCCGACAATGTCCGGCGCCTGCGCGACCTGTCGGGACTGGACGAGGTGTCGTTCCACATGTCCGGCACGGAAGCGGTGATGCAGGCGGTACGGCTTGCCCGCTACCACACCGGGCGACGCCGGCTGGTGCGCTTCGCGGGCGCCTATCACGGCTGGTGGGGCGATGTGCAGCCGGGGATCGGCAACCCGATCCCCGCCGACAACACGCTGACGCTCGCCGACATGTCGGAACGCACGCTGGAGGTGCTGGCGACGCGCAAGGATATCGCCTGCGTGCTGGTCAACCCGCTCCAGGCGCTCCACCCCAATGCCGGCGCCCCGTCGGACAGCCAGTTGGTCGACAGCGCCCGCCGCGCGGGCGCCGATCTGGACGCCTATGCCGGCTGGTTGCGGCGGCTGGCGTCGGTGTGCCGCACCAATGGCATCGTCCTCATCATGGACGAGGTGTTCGTCGGCTTCCGCCTGGCGCCGGGCAGCGTCGCGCGCCGCTTCGGCCTGCAACCCGACATGATCACTTGGGGCAAGACGCTGGGCGGCGGCCTGCCGATCGGGGTGCTGACCGGGCGTGCCGAGCTGATGAAGCGGTGGCGCGACGATCGCCCGATCGACATCTGCTTCGCGCGCGGCACATTCAACTCGCACGCCTATGTCATGGCGGCGACCAACGCCTTCCTGCGCCGGCTGGAGACGCCGGAGATCCGCGCGTTGTACGATGGCCTCGACGACCGCTGGGACTCGCGCGCCGCGCGGCTCAACGCGATGCTCGCCGACGCCAGACTGCCGGTCGGCGTCGCCAATCTCTCGACGATCTGGACGGTGCTCTACACCCGCCCGTCGCGCTACAACTGGATGCTGCAATACTACCTCCGCGCCGAGGGGCTGGCGCTCAGCTGGGTCGGCACCGGTCGGCTGATCTTCAGCCTCGATATCGACGAGGCGCTGTTCGACGAGATCGCCCGCCGCTTCGTTGCAGCGGCGCGCGCGATGCAGGCGGACGGCTGGTGGGACGGCCCCGAGGCGACCGACAAGCAGCTGCGCCGCCGTGCGCTGAAGGAGGCGTTGCGCGCGCGGCTGGGGCGCTAGCGCCTTCGTCAGACGCTCGGCCCGCTCTGCGCGCCCTGAACCACGGCGTCATCCCAGCGCAGGCTGGGATCTCCCGCCGTTCACGCGGGACAGGAGCAGCGGGAGGCCCCGGCCTGCGCCGGGGCGACCGCGCACTGAGGTTACCCGTCGGACCGCCCCGCCTCACACCGCAGCGTGATGGTCCGATCGCTGGCCCTTCAGCAGCTTGACCGGCGCGCCGCGATACAGGCGGAAATCGGTGAACGGATCGGTGACGATCTTGGTCGCCCACACGATGCCGGTCTCCAGGTCGCGCTGTATCCACAATTGCGTCACGCGCAGCACGATCGCGCCCACGCCCAGCAACAGCCAGCCGAACCCGACATGCCGCAGGAAGCCCATGACGCCCGCCGGTTCGTCCAGCAACCCGAACAGCGTGGGCTGGATCGCCAGCACGGCCGGCACCGCCAGCCACAGCCCCATCAGCACATATTTGCGCATCAGGTTGTAACCGACCTTCACCTCTTCCTTATATTCGTTCGTGACGTCATTCTCGTGATCGTAGCCCTTCGGCTCGAAGAAGAAGTGCCCCGCCTGACGGCTGGTCATCGCCACGCCCCACGCCAGCAGGCTGGCCAGCGCGACATCGACGAACAACAGCGCATAAGCGGTCATGAAGGTGCAGGCGCTGACGAAATGCAGGCTCTGATTCACCAGATCGTGGTGATAGAAACGGTGGTCGTCCCAGCGCTGCTCTGCCAGCTGCGCGCGGAAACCGGGGTTGCCCTGTTCGTCCTCGAAACGAAGCTTGCGGATCGCCGGCATCATGCGTTCTCCCGCTTGGCGATGCGGACCAGCGAGAAATGCCCCAGCGGCGGGATCTCACGCTTCTCGATCAGTTCGACGTCGCCGCGCGTCGCGATCCAGTCCGTGTAGAGCGCGAACGGGAAGTCGGTGCGGAACCCGAGCCGGCTGGTGATCGGCATCAGCGTCTTCTCGATCGCGCCGCGCACGCCCTGTTCGGCGCCGACACGGGTGGTGATGATGATCTCGCCGCCCGGGCGGCACACCCGCGCGAATTCGTCCAGCGCGCGCGCCGGATGGGCGACCGCGCTGACGACATATTGCGCGACCACCACGTCGAAGCTTTGATCCGCAAAGTCGAGCGCCTCGGCATCGCCGACGCGGATCGCATCGATATTGCGCAGCCCCAGCCGCGCGACGCGATCACGCGCCTTGTCCAGCATGTCCTCGGAAATATCGACGCCGGTCACCCGGCTGCCGGCAGCATAGCCGGGCAGCGAGATGCCCGTGCCCACGCCCACTTCCAGGATGCGTCCGCCGATCCGGTCGGCGGCGCGGATCGCGCTCGCCCGCCCCTGTCGGAACACCGGGCCGAATACCAGATCGTAAATGGGGGCCCACCGGTCATAGGCCTGGGCAACGCCCGCCGTCGTCATCGTCGCTGTCATGTCAGCCGCTCAACCTTACGCTAGTCTGCGCGCGGGGCCGGTTCGCGACCCGACGTCGTAAGGCTGCTGTCGCCGGTTTTCATGTCACGGTGACGACGATTGGGTTACCGGCGCCGTCACCGAAACGACGCGCGACTGACACATGACACAAAAGGGACAGCCGACGCGAAAGGGGCCACCCGTCGCCGGATCGCCCCTCTGCATATCTTTCGACCGGAACGCCGCGCCGTCGGACGGGATCGACCGCGCCGCCCCGCCGTCCGCCGTGGCGCACGCCGGATCGCCATCGCGATCCGACGCCGCCCGCAGCCTTAGCGCTTCGAGAACTGGAAGCTGCGACGCGCCTTCGCGCGGCCGTACTTCTTGCGCTCGACGACGCGGCTGTCGCGGGTCAGGAACCCGGCGGCCTTCACCGGGGCGCGCAGCGCCGGCTCGTACTTAGTGATCGCCTGGCTGATGCCGTGCTTCACCGCACCGGCCTGACCCGAGAGGCCACCGCCCTTGACGGTGCAGACGACGTCATACTGGCCTTCGCGCTCGGTGATGCCGAACACCTGGTTGATGACGAGGCGCAGCGTCGGACGCGCGAAATAGATTTCCTGGTCGCGGCCGTTGATCGTGATCTTGCCCGAACCCGGCTTCAGCCAGACGCGCGCGACGGCATCCTTGCGGCGGCCGGTGGCATAGGCGCGGCCGTACTTGTCGAGTTCCTGCGCACGCAGCGGCGCGCGCTGCACGGGGGCTTCGACCTCACCGGCCAGATAGGCCTCGGCGGAGGCGTCGGCCTGCTCGACCGCGCCCTCGCGCTGCTGCTGCAGCGCGGCACCCAGATCGGAAAGGGACTGGCGGTTGTCGGACATTATGCGCCCACCTTGTTCTTGCGGCTCATGCCGGCGATGTCGAGGACTTCGGGGTTCTGCGCCTCATGCGGGTGCTCGGCCCCCTTGAAGATGCGCAGATTGCGCATCTGCTGGCGGCCCAGCGGCCCGCGCGGGATCATGCGCTCCACAGCCTTTTCCAGCACGCGCTCGGGGAACTTGCCCTCCAGCACCTTCTGCGGCGTGATGCCCTTGATGCCGCCGGCATAGCCGGTGTGCTTGTAATAGACCTTGTCGGTCAGCTTGTTGCCGGTGAACCGCACCTTGTCCGCGTTGATGACGATGACATTGTCACCGCAATCGACGTGCGGGGTGAACGACGGCTTGTGCTTGCCGCGCAGGACGTTGGCGATCACCACCGCGGCGCGGCCGACCACCAGGTCGGTGGCGTCGACGATGTGCCACTTCTTCTCCACCTCGTGCGGCTTGGCCGCCTTGGTGGTCTTCATCAGCGCCTTCATGGGGCTTCAGACCTTATGTTCGCGTCGAAAAGAAAAAGACGCGCCATCCCGCCGGACACGCGCGCCGTTGGCGGTCCCATTGCCGGCGCATCACGCGAAAGTCAACATTTCGGGGGCATTCCTGACGGGTATTATGATACCACAGGGGTCAGGCGGAGGGTGATGGTCTTCACCAGCGAGGCGGCGCCGTCGCGCGCGCGGCGCTCCTCCACCACCTCGCGGGCCAGTCCGGTGCGCGGTTCCAGCGTCAACCGGCGGCGCAGCGCAAAGGTCGCGGCACCGTCCGCGCTGCGGACCTCCGTCGTGACGACGGCGGCGTCGCGACCGGCCCGCACCGTCTCGACGCCGCTCGCACGGCCCGCGCTGCCGTCGTGGCGCGCATAGGGCAGCGTGACCTCGCGCTCGCCCGTCCGGCGCGAGGTCAGGTCCGCCGCGATCACCGCGGTCAGCGGCTCGGCCAGGATCGCGTCGCGCTGCGCGGCGGGCATCGCGTCGTGCAGCCGCAACGCCGCCGCATTCGCCGGACCGATCGCCGCCAGCGCGGCGCGCAGCCGCGCCCATGCCCCGTCGCGATCGCGCACGCCGGTCAGCCGCCCCGCGCGGTCCAGCTCGATGTCCACCGGCATCGCCGCCATGGCGCGCTGCACCGATCGATAGCCGTCGTCGCCGGCCACGCTGTCTGGCACGATCCGCATCGTCGCGACATAGCCCGCGCCGCGCCGCGTAAAGGTGACGATCCGCGTCATCGCGAAGCGCCGCACCCGCTGCCCGTCGTCGCGCTCCTCGATCCGTTCGAGGCGATAGGCGCCGACGGCGGGAGCAAAGCGCGCATCGGCGGG
>NZ_LSJO01000621.1:0-16187 GCF_001556735.1 Sphingomonas sp. CCH9-F2
GCGCCCGCCACGGTCGACGAACTGGCGGCGTTGCTGGCGGCGCACCCGCAGGCGCGGATCGTCGCGGGGGCGACCGACGTGGCGCTGTGGGTGACCAAGGGGCTGCGCGATCTGGGGACGGTGATCTTCGTCGGCGATATCGCCGAACTGCGCCGGATCGAGGAAAGCGAGGCGGGGCTGACGATCGGCGCGGCGGTGCGCTATGCCGAGGCGCATCGGGCGCTGGCGGCGCTGCACCCAGATCTGGGCGAGCTGGTGCGGCGGATCGGCGGGTTGCAGGTGCGCAACGCCGCGACGATCGGCGGCAACATCGCCAACGGCTCCCCGATCGGCGACGGGCCGCCCGCGCTGATCGCGATGGACGCGACGCTGACGCTGGCGGGCGCGGACGGTCGGCGGACGATCGCGCTGGCGGATTACTTCCTCGACTACGGTCGGCAGGACCGGCGTTCGGGGGAGTTCGTGGAGAGTATCTTCGTGCCCCGCCCGCACGCCAGTGACGTGATCCATATCGCCAAGCTGTCGCGGCGGTTCGACAGCGATATCTCCGCGGTGTGCGGGGCGGTGCGGCTGCGCGTGGCCGACGGGGCGATCGTGGCGGCGCGGGTGGCGTTCGGCGGGATGGCGGCGACCCCGCGCCGCGCGGCGGCGTGCGAGGCGGCGCTGACCGGCCAGCCTTTTGCCGAGGCGACGATTACGCGGGCGGCCGACGCGCTGGCGGGCGACTTCACCCCGTTGACCGACGTGCGCGGGAGTGCGGCCTATCGCCGGCAGGCGGCGGCGTCAGTGCTGTGGCGGATGTGGCATCGCGCGGCGGGGCGCGACGTATCGGTGCGCGACGTGGAGGCGATCGGTGCATAAGCCATCCCTCCCGCACGACAGCGCCGCGCTGCATGTTGCCGGCACCGCGCGCTATGTCGATGATCTGCCTGAGCCGGGCGACCTGCTCCACCTCGCCTTCGGACAGGGGAGCGAGGCGCATGCGCGGATCGTCGCGATGGATCTGGACGCGGTGCGCGCCGTGCCGGGGGTGGTCGCGGTCTATACCGCCGCCGACATTCCGGGCGAGAATGACGTCAGCCCGCTGGCCGACGACGACCGGCTGCTGGCGGACGGCGTCGTCACCTATGTCGGCCAGCCGGTGTTCCTGGTGGCGGCGACCAGCCGCGAGGCGGCGCGGCGCGCGGCGCGGATGGGGCGGATCGACTACGAGCCGCTGCCGGCGCTGCTGACGATCGACGCGGCGCGCGCGGCGGGATCGCAAATCGAGCCGGTCCAGCGCATGGCGCGCGGCGATGCCGATGCGGCACTGGGCGCGGCGGCGCACCGGCTGGCCGGCGGCTTCGCGATGGGCGGGCAGGATCATTTTTACCTTGAAGGCCAGGTGGCGCTGGCGACGCCGGGCGAACAGGGGCAGGTGCATGTGCTCAGCTCCACCCAGCACCCCAGCGAGGTCCAGCATCTGATCGCGCAGGTGCTGGACGTCTCCTCCGCCGACGTGACGGTCGAGGTGCGGCGGATGGGCGGCGCGTTCGGCGGCAAGGAGACGCAGGCCGCCGCCTTCGCCGCCGCCGCCGCGCTGGTGGCGACGACAACCGGGCGCCCGGCCAAGTTCCGCTGCGACCGCGACGACGACATGGTGATGACCGGCAAGCGTCACGATTTCGCGGTCAAGTGGGATGTCGGCTTCGACGATGCCGGGCGGATCGGCGGGCTGCGGCTGACGCTGTCGTCGCGCTGCGGGGCGACGGTGGACCTGTCGCCGGGGATCAACGACCGCGCGATGTTCCACAGCGACAACTGCTACTTCCTGCCCGATGTGGAGATCGTGTCCGAACGCTGGCGGACCAACACCGTGTCCGCCACCGCGTTTCGCGGGTTCGGCGGGCCGCAGGGGATGCTGGCGATCGAACGGGTGATGGATGCGATCGCCGCGCACCTGGGGCTGGATCCGCTCGATGTGCGCGTCGCCAACCTTTACGGGCCGGGCCGCGACGTCACGCCATACGGCATGACGGTGGCGGACAATATCGCGCCCGACCTGATCGCGCGGCTGCGCGTCGATGCGCGCTACGACGAACGCCGCGCGGCGATCGACGCGTTCAACGCCGACAGCCCGGTGCTGAAGCGCGGAATCGCGCTGACCCCGGTGAAGTTCGGGATCAGCTTCACCGTCACCCACCTCAACCAGGCGGGCGCGCTGGTGCATCTGTATGCCGACGGCAGCATCCAGGTGAACCATGGCGGCACCGAAATGGGGCAGGGGCTGTACGTGAAGGTCGCGCAGGTGGTGGCCGACGTGTTCGCGCTGCCGGTGGAGGCGATCCGCATCACCGCCACGCGCACCGACAAGGTGCCCAATACCTCCGCCACCGCGGCCTCGTCGGGTGCGGATCTGAACGGGATGGCGGCGCACAATGCCGCGATGACGATCCGCGAGCGGGTGACGGCGTTCCTGGCGCGCACCTATGGCTGCGACGAGGGCGCGGTGGCGTTCACCCCGGCCGGGGTGGTGGTGGGCGGCGAGACGATCCCGTTCGGCACGGTGGCGCGCAAGGCGCATCTGGGCCGCGTGTCGCTGTCCGCGACCGGCTTCTACGCCACGCCGCACATCCTGTACGACCGCGCGGCGCACAAGGGGCGGCCGTTCTACTATTTCGCTTATGGCGCAGCGGTGAGCGAGGTGGTGATTGACACGCTGACCGGCGAGCAGCGCGTGCTGGCGGTCGATATCCTGCACGACGTCGGCCGGTCGCTGAACCCCGCGATCGACCTAGGGCAGATCGAGGGCGCGTTCGTCCAGGGGCAGGGATGGCTGACCACCGAGGAACTGGTGTTCGACGATGCCGGGCGGCTGCTGACCCATTCGCCCGCGACCTACAAGATCCCGACCGCATCGGACCGGCCGGCGCGGCTGACGATCGCGTTGTGGGACGGCGGCAATGTCGAGCCGACGATCAACCGGTCGAAGGCGGTAGGCGAGCCGCCGTTCATGCTGGCGCTGTCGGTCTTCTCCGCTTTGTCCGCGGCGGTGGCGGCGACCAACCCGGCGGCGCGCGCGCCGGTGCCGCTCGATGCGCCGGCGACGCCCGAGGCGATCCTGCGCGCGATCGGGGCGTATCGCGCGGCATGAGCGACTGGTGGTCCGATCTGCGCGACCATGCGCCGCGCGGGCCGCTGGCGATGGTCAGCGTACTGGCGACCGAGGGGTCCGCACCGCGCGGGGCGGGGACGCGGATGCTGGTGACCGCGGATGGCGCGCACGGCACGATCGGCGGCGGGCGGCTGGAATATCAGGCGATCGAACAGGCGCGCGCGATCCTGTCGCATGCGCCGGGGACGTGGCGGGTGCAGGATTATCCGCTCGGCCCGCTGCTGGGCCAATGCTGCGGCGGGCGGGTGCGGTTGCTGGTCGAGCATGTCGACCGCGACGCGCTCGGCTGGATCGCGGCTGCGGCGGCGGGGCGGCGGTTGCTGACGGCGCTGGCCGCGACCCGCGTCGAGCGGCAGGTGACCGAGGAAGCGGCGACGGCGCCGCCGTCCGCGCGTGGCGACATGCCGCGGGCCGGGGCACGGTGGAGCGAGACGATCGGCGAACGCGCCCGCGCGCTGTACCTGTTCGGCGCCGGCCATGTCGGTCAGGCGATCGCGCGCCATGCGACCGGCCTGCCGCTGCGGCTCGCGTGGTTCGACACGCGCCCGCTGTTCGCGACGATCGAGGGGGTGACGCTGGTGCCGGAGGACGCGGTCGCGGCGTGCATCGCGGATGCGCCGGACGATGCCGCGATCGTCATCCTGACGCACGACCATGCGCTGGATTATGCGCTGGTGCGGGCGGCGCTGGCGCGCGATCGGGTGGCGTTCGTCGGTGTGATCGGATCGGCGACCAAGCGCGCGCGCTTCCTGGCGCGGCTGGAGCGTGACGGGGTGGACGAGGGCGCCCGCGCGCGGCTGACCTGCCCGATCGGCTTGGAGGGCGTGACGGGCAAGGAACCGGACGTGATCGCGATCGCCACGCTGGCGCAATTGCTGCGGCTGGAGCGTGCGCCGTGCTGACGGCGTTCCGGGGCGAGATGCTGTCGGTGGCGCGCGATCCGCGCGACGATCCCGCTGCCGTCCGGTACGAGCCGGACGGGCTGCTGGTGGTCGAGGACGGCGTGGTCGTGGCGCGCGGGGCGTATGATGCGCTGGCCGAGCGATTCGGCGCCGTGCCGACCGAGCGGCTGGACGGGCTGA
This sequence comes from Sphingomonas sp. CCH9-F2, assembly GCF_001556735.1. Taxonomy (NCBI): domain Bacteria; kingdom Pseudomonadati; phylum Pseudomonadota; class Alphaproteobacteria; order Sphingomonadales; family Sphingomonadaceae; genus Sphingomonas; species Sphingomonas sp. CCH9-F2. The sequence continues at coordinate 4,237 of NZ_LSJO01000621.1, forward strand.
TCGTCCCCGGCTTCGTCGACGCGCATGTTCATTATCCACAGCTGGACCGGATCGCCTCGCACGGGGAACAGCTGCTCGACTGGCTGGAACGCCATATCTTTCCCGCCGAACAGGCCTTTGCCGAGCGCGCGCATGCCGATGCGGTGGCGGCGGCGTTCCTCGACGAACTGCTGCGCCACGGCACCACCAGCGCATTGGTGTTCGCGACCGTCCACGAAGGATCGGTCGATGCGCTGTTCGAGGCGGCGCTGGCCCGCGACATGCGGATCGTGTCGGGCAAGGTGCTGATGGACCTGGGGCCGGAGGGCCTGCGCGATACGCCCGCGACGGCGCGCGGCGAGAGCGAGGCGCTGATCGCGCGGTGGCGCGGGCGCGGGCGGCTGGGCTATGCGGTGACGCCGCGCTTCGCGCTGACCTCCTCTGATGCGCAGATGGCGGCGGCGGGCGAGTTGCTGGCGGCGCATCCGGACGTGCTGCTCCACACGCATCTGGCCGAAAACCCGCGCGAATGTGCGGCGGTGGCGGGGCGTTTCCCGGACGCGGCGGATTACCTCGACGTCTATGACCGGTTCGGGCTGGTCGGCGCGCGCTCGGTGTTCGCGCATGGCTGTCACCTGACCGACCGGTCGTGCGCGCGGTTGTCGGCGACGGGGGCGGGGATCGCGACCTGTCCCAGCTCGAACCTGTTCCTGGGATCGGGCTTCCTCGATCTGGCGCAGGCGGACCGGTTCGGCGTCAAACTGGCGCTGGGCAGCGACGTCGGCGCGGGGACGGGGCTGTCGATGCTGCATACCGCCGGGCTTGCGTATCAGGCGGCGTTGGCGCGCGACGTGCGGCTGGACCCCTTCCGCGCGCTTTATTGGGCGACCGCGGGGGGCGCGGCGATGCTGCACCTGTCGGACCGGATCGGTGCGCTGGAACCGGGGCAGGAGGCCGATTTCGTCGTGCTGGACGATGCCGCCACGCCGTTGATGGCGCGGCGCACGCGCGGAGCGACGCTGGCGGAACGGCTGTTCGCGTTGCAGATACTGGGCGACGATCGGGCGATCCGCGCTACCTATCTGCGCGGACGCCGCGCCGGGAGCATGTCATGACCCAAGATTTCATCGCCGCTTTGCCCAAGGCCGAGCTTCACCTGCATATCGAGGGCAGCCTGGAGCCGGAGCTGATGTTCGCGCTGGCGGCGCGCAACGGCGTCGCCATCCCCTATGCCTCGGTCGAGGAGGTGCGCGCGGCCTATGCCTTTTCGAACCTGCAGGATTTCCTCGACATCTATTATGCTGGCGCGGACGTGCTGCGCACGCGCGCGGACTTCCACGATCTCGCGGTGGCCTATTTCGACCGCGCGGCGGCGGACGGCGTCGTCCATGCCGAGATCATGTTCGATCCGCAGACGCACACCGCGCGCGGCGTCCCCTTCGCCGAGGTGATCGAGGGGCTGCTGTCCGCGATGGCCGAGGCGGAGGCGCGGCACGGCATGACCAGCGCGCTCATCATGAGCTTCCTGCGGCATTTGTCGGAGGAAGAGGCGTTCGCGACCCTGGAGGAGGCGACCCCGTGGCTGGAGCGGATCACCGCGGTCGGCCTCGATTCCTCGGAGGTCGGCCACCCGCCGGAGAAGTTCGCGCGCGTCTTCGCCGCGGCGCGGGGCAGGGGACTGAAGCTGGTCGCGCATGCCGGCGAGGAAGGGCCGCCGGAATATGTCCGCCAGGCGCTGGACGTGCTGGCGGTCGACCGGATCGACCATGGCAACCGCTCGCTGGAAGACGCCGCGCTGGTCGAGCGGCTGGCGCGCGAGGGGATGACGCTGACCGTCTGTCCGCTGTCGAACCTGAAATTGTGCGTGGTCGACCGGATCGAGGATCATCCGATCGACGCGATGCTGGCGCAGGGGCTGCGCGCGACGATCAATTCGGACGATCCGGCCTATTTCGGCGGCTATGTCGCCGACAATTACCGCGCGGTCGCGGCGGCGCGCGGGCTGGACCGGCACGCGATGGCGACGCTGGCGCGCAACAGCTTCACCGGATCGTTCCTGCCCCCCGACGCGATCGCGGCGCATGTCGCGCGGGTCGATGCGATGATGGCGGCGGCGGCGTGAAGCGCGCGGCGGCAGCCTGTGCGGTGCTGCTGGCGGCGACCGCGGCGGCGCCTGCACCGCGGTCGCTGGACGACCTGTCATGGATGACGGGCCACTGGCTGGAATGCACTCCGCGCGGCGAGGCGATGGAGACGTGGAGCGATGCGCGCGGCGGGGTGATGCTGGGGTTCAGCAAGTCGATCCGCGGCACCCGCACCGACTGGGAGCTGGCGCGGATCGAGCCGCGGCCCGAGGGGATCGTGTTCGCCACCAGTCCGAAGGGGCAGCCGGCCGCCACCTTCGCCGCGGTGTCGATCACCACCGGTGAAGCGTTGTTCGAGGCACGCGATCATGATTTCCCACAGCGCGTGATCTACCGCCGCGATGGCGACCGGCTGACCGGCCGGATCGAGGGAACGATCGCGGGAAAACCGCGCGCGGTGGAATGGCATTATCGGCGCGCGCCGCTGGGCGAGGCCTGCCCGGCGGCGGCGTCCCAATAGGGAAAAGGGGGTGGGGGCGCCATGACGATACGCTGGGTCGCGGCGCTGCTGATGCTGCTGGCGGCGGTGCCGGCCGAGGCGAAGCGCAAGGTCATCATCGACGACGAAGGCTTCGGCCTGATGCACATGATGTTGCTGGCCGATCCGGATGTGGAGGTGCTGGGCATCACCACCGTATCGGGCAACGTATGGGTCAACCGCGCCACCGCGCAGGCGCTGCGCGGGCTGGAGATCGTCGGGCGTCGCGACGTGCCGGTGGTGCCGGGCGCCACTTATCCGCTGGTCAACAGCGAGGCGGCGACCGAGCGGTGGGAGGCGCTGTACGGGAAGCTGACGTGGAAGGGCGCGTGGATGAAGGCATGGGCCGAACCCACGGTGCAGAGCACGCCGCCCTATCGCCGCCCCGACGATCCGGTCGACCTGCCCTGGGGCAACCCCACGACGAAGCCGGCGGACGAGATCGCGGCCAACTTCCTGATCCGCATGGTGCGCCGCTACCCCGGCGAGGTGACGATCATCGAGGGCGGCCCGATGACCAACCTGGCGCTGGCGCAGCGCCTCGACCCGGCCTTTGCCGGGCTGGCGCGCGAGCTGGTCTATATGGGCGGCAGCCTGAACCCGCAGCGGGTGCGCGACGACCGGTCGGCGCGCGATTTCGCGCGCGAGTTCGTCAACACGCCGCGGCGCGAGTTCAACATCCGCTTCGACCCCGAGGCCGCCAGCATCGTGTCGCGCAGCCCGTGGCGCGCGATCACGGTCGTGCCGGTCGATCCGTCGACCGCGACGCAGCTCACGCGCGCGTTGCGCGACCGGCTGGCCGTGGCGGCGACGCCGGAGGTGGCGCGGTTCGTCGCGCGGATGGAGCCGGGCTTTCCGATGTGGGACGAAATCGCCGCCGCGGTGTGGCTCGACCCCGGCGTGGTAACCGCGCGGGAGCGATTGTATGTCGACTACGACACGATGTTCGGCCCGAATTACGGCGACCTGCTGTCGTGGCATGCGGCGTATCGCCCCGGGCTGGGCGAGCAGCCCGCCGCCGTGGTGTGGGCGATCGACCCGGCGCGGCTGGAGGCGTTGATCGAACGCGAAGTGGGGCGGCTGGGGCGGTGAGCCGCGCGGAAATTTGACGTCATCCCAGCGAAAGCTGGGATCTCTCGCCCTGGGTGCGCGGCCGATGGCGAAAGGCCCCAGCCTGCGCTGGGGCGACGTTCTGGTTGCGACGTCTGCCCGTCTATCCCCCCAGTGACGCGGGATAGGCGAGTTGCGCGAACCCGGCCTCGATCTCGCCCAGCACCATTCCCGCGGCGTGCGACGGCGTGCGCGAACTGGCCGTGCACAGCGCCAGCGTCATCGGGCGCAGCACCGGATCGACGATGCGGGTGAACGACAGCAGCCCGCGGCGCACCTCCGTCATCACGTCCAGCGAGGTGAGCACGCCGATGCCCAGCCCCTGTTGCACCAGCGAGATGATCATCTGGATATTGTCCGATTCGACGCGGCGTTGCAGCTCGATCCCGGTGGTGCCGGCCAGCACCTCCACCTGTTCGCACACCGCCAGCGGGCGGGCGGGCAGGATCACCGGCGATCCATCGCACGCCGAAAAGCGCACCTCGCGTCGGTCGCCGAACGGATGGCCCTTGGGCGTCAGGAACCCCAGCACGACCTCCACGAAGGCGCGGACCTGAAGATCGCGATAGGATTCGGGCTCGAACAGGATGCCCATGTCCACCTCGCCGCGCACGATCGCCTCGCGCACCGCATCGTTCTTCAGCACCTTCACCCCGATGGTAATGCCGGGATAGCGCGTCTGGATCGACTGGATCGCGGCGGGGACATGCCCCTTGGCCAGCGCGTCGATCACCGCGATGTCGACATGCCCGCGCTTCAGCCCGCGCAGATCCTCCATCTGCGCGCGCACGTCGGCCATGTTCTTCTGCCAGCGGCCGCCCGCCGCCATCATGATCTCCCCCGCGGCGGTCAGCCGCAGCCCGGTCGGCAGCCGTTCGAACAGCGGCATGCCCAGATCCGCCTCGACGTTCAGGATCTGCCGGTCGATCGCCGAGGCGGAGACGTTGAGTTCATCCGCCGCGCGGCGAATCGAGCCGAGGCGGCCCACGGCGAGGAAATAGCGCAGGAAACGCGAGAATGCGGGCATGATAGGCGCTCTAATTTTTGCAACGATGCGTGAAATTCATTGCGTTTGATTGCAATGTTATCCCGCCTTACGTCAACCATGGCGGGGCAAGGGGGCACCGTCCGGCACATGGCGAACGGCGCGGCGGGGGCTGCCGCGACCGGTAGCGGCCGGCGATCCTTCCTGTCCTTGCCGACGACAACGATAACATCGTCACGCGGGAGAGGCGGGGTCGGACACGGCCGGGCACGCGATGTCGCGCGTCGCCCGTCACAGGGGGTGAGAGCATGAATCGCATTGCATTGGGGATGGCGCGCGGTCGGCGCGGGCGTGGCTGGTCGATCGCGATCGCCGGGCTGTTGTCGTGTTCGGCGATGACGGGCGTGGCGCAGGCGCAGGCGCAGGAGAAGGCCAGCGAGGAGCCGGCGGGCGAGGATATCGTCGTCAACGGGTCGCTCAACGCGCTGCCGGTCGACGGCGTCGGCTCGATCTTCGGGTTCGACAAGACGCTGGTCGAAACGCCGCGCTCCGCCTCGACGATCAGCAAGGAGCAGATCGAGCGGTTCGGCATCACCGACATCTACGATCTGGTCGCGCAGGCGCCCGGGACCTTCACCAATTCCTTCTTCGGCGTCGGCGGCGCGCTCGACATTCGCGGCACCCCGGGCGAGGTCTATTTCCGCGGCGTCCGCCGCCTCGACAACCCCGGCAACTATCCGACACCGATCGGCGCGTCGGACCGGATCGACATCGTGCGCGGCCCCGCCTCGCCGATCTACGGCCCGTCGAAGACCGGCGGCTACATGAACTTCGTGCCGAAGTCCGCGCGCGTGAAGGGCGGGGCGCTGATGGACCGGCCGGCGGGCGAGATCACCTATACCGGCGGTAGCTGGGACCGGAACGTCCTGAGCGCGAACCTGCGCGGGCCGGCGAAGATCGGCAAAGCCGAATTCGGTTACAGCCTGTATGCCGAGATCGAGGATTCGGGCAGCTATTACCGCAACATGTCGACGCGCCAGACGATCCTGCAGGCCGCGTTCGACAATGACGTGACCGACACCGTCCGCATCGAATTCGGCGGCATGTACCATAATTTCAAGGGCCAGCAGAACGGCGGCTGGAACCGGCTGACGCAGGATCTGGTCGACAACGGCAATTACATCACCGGCAGCGCGCAGCCGCTGGACACCAATGGCGACGGGCAGATCTCGCCGGCCGAATTCGACGCCCGCGGCGCGTTCTCGCCGTTCGGCACGTTCGGGTGCGCGGCCGGCACGGTGAGCGCGCCGTCGCCGTTCGCCGCGTCCTTCACCGACGCGTGCTTCCAGCAGAGCTATCCCTATCTGGCGCTGACCAATGTCGGCACCGCCAAGCTCAGCCGCCGCGACGTCCTGACCGGGCGCAACGACCGGCTGGATAACAAGGCGAAGACGGGATATTTCGACATCATCTTCAACCCCGGTAACGACCTGGAGGTGAAGAACCAGCTGTTCTACGACGGCTATTACAACATGAACGAGAACACCTACGGATTCGCGCAATTCCACGATTCCTGGGTGATCGAGGACAAGATCGTCGTATCGAAGGCGTTCACCACCAGCGCGGGCAAATTCTCGTTCCAGCTGTCGCCGTCGATCCGCTACACCAGCTTCAAGCATGGTGAGGATTTCACCTACGAATACTTCCACCGCGTTGACCTGACGCAGGGGTATAATGCGCTGTCGGACCGGTTGCTGGCGACGGAATCGGGCCGGGACTATACCGATTACGTCCTTGGCCATTACACCAATTACGCAATCGCGGCGCTGGCCGACCTCGACTTCAACTTCGGCCTCGATCTGACGCTGGGCGGGCGGTACGACAGCGTGACCGCGGTGTCGCGCAACGATCCGACCAAGATCCAGGGCGGTACGCCGGAAAGCGCGCGCGGCACCAAGGGCGGCTGGTCGTGGACCGCCAGCGCATCGTACAAGCTGCCGTTCGGGCTGATCCCCTATGCCACCGCGGCACAGCAGACGACGCTGATCGCCGGGCAGGGCGCGGAGATCGCGCCGGGCGGGGTCGCCAGCGGCAACTGGTTCAGCGCGTCGCGCCTGTACGAAGGCGGCGTGAAGGCCAGCCTGCTGGACGACAAGCTGTATGCCGCGGTGTCGGTGTACAAACAGAAGCGCACCGACTTCAACGCCCAGGCGATCGTCACCAATCAGGCGGTGGAAACCCGCGGCGTCGAGGCGGAGGCGCGCTGGGCGGTCGACCGGCACCTGCTGCTGTCGGCGGGCTATACGCACGTCAACGTCTACAACCTGACCGGGCTGGAAACCGGATCGCTGTTCAGCTTCTTCGGGATCGAGGATCTGGTCAACGTTCGCAACCCGGCGCTGTACCTGGGCGGGCAGCCGGTCGGGCTGGTGCCGATCCCCGACCGCGAGGCGTCGCGGCGGCAGGGTATCCCGAAGAACCTGTATTCGCTGACCGGCAGCTATTCGTTCGACAATGGCATCGCGCTGACCGGCAGCCTGGTGAGCGTCGACTCGGTGTTCTCTGGCCAGTCGCAGAAGGTGCGCCTGCCGGCCTATGCGCTGGTCGATCTGGGCGCGTCGTACACGGTCAACAACTGGCTGTTCCGGGTGGTGGTGAAGAACGTGACGAACAAGCAGTATTTCCGCGCCAACTTCACCGAATTGTTCGGCGGCACGATCGTCCTGCCCGAACGCCCGCGCAGCGTTCAGGGCTCGCTGGTGTACAAGTTCTGATGACCGGGGTGCGCCGCGCCGTCGCCGCCGTCCTCATGCTGGCGGGGGGCATGCTCCCCGCCGCGGTGGTCGCGGCGACGCCCGCGGCGCTCGACTGCGCGCCGGGCGCGACATGCGCCACGCCGTTGCCTGTGCGCGTCGTCGTCGTGACGATGTTCGAGATCGGGGCGGACAGCGGCGATGCGCCGGGCGAGTTCCAGCTGTGGAAGGAACGCCGGCACCTGACGATGCGCCTCCCGTTCCCGCAGGGCTATCACGACCTGTACTACAATCCCGACAGCCAAATCCTGTCGGTGGTGACCGGTGTCGGATCGATCAAGTCGGCGACCGCGATCATGGCGCTGGGGCTGGACCAGCGGCTGGACCTGTCGCGCGCCTATTGGCTGGTGGCGGGCATCGCGGGGATCGACCCCAAGGATGCCTCGATCGGGTCGGCGGCCTGGGCGCGCTATCTGATCGACGGCGATCTGGCGCATGAGATCGACGCGCGCGAGATGCCGAAGGACTGGAAGACCGGCTATTTCCCGCGCGGCCGGCGCGGCCCCAACGATCCTGCGCCGCCGCCGACGCCGTCGGGCGAGGTGTTCGAACTGAACGCCGGCTTGCGCGACTGGGCCTATGCGCTGACCCGCGACATGACGCTGCCCGACGATCCCGGCATCGCGGCGGAGCGGCGGCGCTACACCGGCTTTCCCAATGCGCAGCGCGCGCCGTTCGTGCTGAAGGGCGACCAGCTGGCGGCGATGACCTTCTGGCACGGCGCGCTGCTGAGCGGCTGGGCCAACGACTGGACGCATTACTGGACGAAGGGGCAGGGCGAGTATGTCACCTCCGCGATGGAGGAGACGGGGACGATCCAGGCGATCGATTACCTGGACCGGATCGGCCGCGCCGACCGCGACCGCGTGATGGTGCTGCGCGCGGGCAGCAATTACGACCAGCCGCCGCCGGGCGTCACCGCCGCCGACAACCTGCTGCGCGAGAACGAGGGCTATACCGGCATGACCGCCGCGCTGGAGAGCCTGTACCTCGTCGGATCGAAGGTGGTCGATACGCTGCTGGCGGACTGGCCGCGGTACGAACGCGAAACGCCGAAATAGGCGCGCGCCGCCGCACCGCCGCCGGTCGCGGCGGTGCGGCGGCGGCGACGTTACGGCCGCTGGCGATAGAGCAGCGTCAGCCCGACGGTGCGCGGGCGGAAGCTGTTGTTGACGAAGAACGGCGAGCGGCCGCCATAATTGAACCGCTCCAGCGCGGGATGCGCTTCGAACAGATTGTCGACGAACACTTGCGCCTCCACGTGGTCGAACGTGATGCCGGTGCGCATCCGCACGTAATGCGTCGGCGGCCGGTCGCCCAGGATCGGATTGTAGAAGGCGGTGTCGGGATCGAGGCTGGAGCGTTCGCGGAAGTTGCGGCTGCTGAACTCGTAATTGCCGCGCACGAACGCCTCATGCCCACCCAGGTCGAAATCGTAGCGGCCGCCCGCCACCACCTGCCACGGGGTGCCCGCCTGGAACAGCGCATTGCCCGCGTCGGTGCCGAACGCGCCGGAGGTGGCGCCGCGGTTGACGTACACCCGCTGCGTGAAGCGCGCGTCGACATAGCCGACCGACAGGTCGAGCGTGACGCCCTGCACCGGGCGCGCGGTGACCGCCAGGTCGAACCCTTCCGACCGGACCTGCCCCGAATTGACGGTATAGGTGACCGCGCACGGATCCAGCGTCACGCGCTGCTGGATGTTCGACCAGTCGATGCGGAACGCGCTGGCATCGAAGCTGAGCCCCTTCAGCCGCCCCTTCGCGCCGACTTCGTAGGACCAGGCGCTGTCGGAAGTGTAGGGGATATCCGGCACCGGCCGCCCCGCCGCCGCCAGTTGCGCCAGGCAGCGTTGCCCGATCGGCGCGTTGATCCCGCCGGCGCGATAGCCCTTGGCGACGCTGGCGTAGAAATTGACGTCGCGTACCCCGTCGTAGCTGAGCACGAAGCGCGGGGTGACCGGGCGTTCGCGCGTGCGGCCCGCGTCGCGGCGCGGCGCCGTGCCGATATACGGGCCGGTGAAGACATTGTCGTTGTCCAGCCGGATCTGCGACCAGCGGATGCCCGCCTGCGCATGGAGGCCGTCGATCGGCTCGACGTTGATGTTGCCGAACGCCGCGACCTGCCGCTCGCGCTCCAGGCGATCACCGCTGTAGCTGATCCCGCCGGGCAGCAGCGGGATGCCCAGCGTGTCGACCACGCCGATGCCGTAGATCGCGCGGAAGAACTGTTCCAGCGACGGTTCGATCAGCGTTTCGACGTTGCGCTGGCGGTTGTTCGAATAGAAGCCGCCCACCAGCCATTGCACCCGCGCGGCCGGGTTCGCCGACTGGACGCGCACTTCCTGCGAGAAATTGGCCTGGGCGTTGCGCACCACGCCGTCGGAGCGCAGCCCGCGCGGCAGGATCGCGTAATTGGGGCCATTGGCGGTCAGCAGCTGGCCCGCGAAATCCTCATACCCCGCGAGATTGTAGAGCGTGTTGTCGTAATAGCGCGTCTGGTGGCGATCGAACCACGCGGTGTTCGACGTCACCGAAAAGCCCGCGCCGTCGTAATTCAGCGCCAGGCTAGGCAGGACGAAGCGGTCGCGGTTGGCGAGCGGCACCGGATTGGCGTTGACGTAGCGGTGCTGCGCGGGATCGGAGCGCGATTCCCAATATTGGTCGGTGTCCGCCCGCTCGCGCCGCTGGAAATAGACCGCCGGAGTGATCGACAGCCCCGGCGCGGGTTCGACGCGCAGCGCCGCGCGCGTGCTGGCGATCATCGTGTGATTGGCGTTGCGCTCGACCAGCGCATTGGTGTCGGGATTGTACCGGTCGACCCAGCCGCCGGCGCGGCGATAGTCGGTGGCGATGCGCAGCCCCGCCAGCCCTTCGACGATCGGCACGCCGACCGCCGCGCCCGCTTCCCAGGTCGGCGCGCCGCCCTGCGTGAACGCCAGTTCGCCGCGCGCGTAGACATCGGTCTGCGTCAGCGACGGCTGCGGGGTGATGTAGCGCACCGTCCCGCCCATCGATCCGGCGCCGAACAGCGTGCCCTGCGGCCCGCGCAATACCTCCACCCGGTCGAGGTCGAACACCAGCGGCAGCGCCGCCGCCGCGCCTTCGCCGAAGGTGCGCACCTGGATCGGCGTTTCGTCCAGATATACGCCGGTCGTCGCCGCGCCGGCATTGGAGGACAGGCCGCGAATCGCGATCTGGTTGATCTCGGGGCGCAGGCGTACGCCCGGCGTCAACTGCGCAATATCGGCGAAGTCGCGCACGCCCAGCTGGTCCATGCGGGTACGCGACAGCGCGACGACGCTCGACGGCACCTTGGCCAGCGGCTCGGCGGTGCGCTGCGCCGTCACGACGATGTCGCTGGCGGCGCCGTGATCGGCGGTGTCCGGCGCGGCGTCGGCGGCCGGCACGGTCGCGGCGGCGTCATCGCGCACCACCACCCAGGTGCCGGTGCCCGCGGCGCGCGCGACCAGCCCCGACCCGGCGAGCATCCGGTCGAGCGCCTGTGTCACCGTCATGCGCCCGCGCACCGGCTGGGCGCGGCGGCCCTGCGCGACAGTGTCGGACACCAGGATCTGGACGTGCGCCTGCCGCGCCAGCGTGGCGACCGCCTCGGCGGCCGGCTGCGCCGGGATGTCGACATTCGCGACCTGCGCCGTGGCCGGCGCGGCCGTCGTCATGAGCGCCGCGGTCGCGGCGCCGAGAAACCAGTGGTTGTGCATCTTGCCCCCTTGCCGGGGCGCGATCGCCCCTTCGCCGGCAAGGATGATCGACGGCGCGGTTTCCTTATCGCCCGATGACGATCCGGTCGTTTTCGACGCGCGAGCGGGTGCCGAGCGCCAGCGCGACGGTACGTGCGAACCCTTCGGGATCGTCGTTGCGGAATGCGCCGTGCAGCGGCTGCCGCGCCAGCGCGGCGTCGGCGACGACGATCGGACGGCGGTTGTAGCGGTTGATCGCGGCCACCGCGCTGGCCAGCGTCTGTCCCTGCAATTCCAGCCGGCCGTCGCGCCAGTCGAGCGCGCGCGCCATCGCATCCGCCGACAAAAGGTCGGTCGCTGCCGCATCGCCGACACGAAAGCGCCCGCGCTCGCCCGCGCGCAGCCGGGCGGGGCGCAGCGCGCCGGTCACCTCCACCACGCCCTCGGTCACCAGCACCTCGACGTCGTCGTCCTGCGCGACCGAGAAGGCGGTCCCGACCGCGCGGATGCGGATGCCCGCCGCCTCGACGACGAACGGGCGCGCGGGATCGTGCGCGACGCGGAACAGCGCGCGCCCGCGATCCAGCCGGATGTCGCGCGCGGCGGCGGAGAAGCGCGGCGTGACGCGGGTGGCGGTGTCCAGCACGACGCTGGACCCGTCGTCGAGCGGGGTCTGGCGGATCTCGCCGATGCCGGTGGCCAGCGATGGGGCGGGGCGCAGCGCCAGCCCCAGCCCCGCCAG
>NZ_LSJO01000622.1:0-433 GCF_001556735.1 Sphingomonas sp. CCH9-F2
TGACCGACGCGCGCAGCCGCATCGAGGACGCGGACTTCTCGACCGAGACGACCGCCCTCGCCAAGGCCCAGATCCTCAGCCAGGCGTCGACCGCGATGCTGGCGCAGGCCAACCAGTCGCAGCAGAGCGTGCTCAAGCTGCTCCAGTAACGGCGCGGACCCGACGGTCCGGCATCACGCGGCCCCGCCGGCGATCGCGCCGGCGGGGCTTCGTCATGCCCAGCTGAAAAAAAGGCCTAAAGTCGCATCAACCATGGTCGTTTGTGGTGTCAGCGACGGTCCGACGCCTCGGGGGCGGCGGCGGCGCGACAACCACGGAGGGTCACGATGACCGTTATCGCTTCCAATACCGCGGCGCTGCGCGCCACCAACGCATCCTCGCTCGCCAGCAAGGACCTGACGACCGCGATGCAGCGGCTGTCGACCGGCAAGCG
>NZ_LSJO01000623.1:0-4297 GCF_001556735.1 Sphingomonas sp. CCH9-F2
GCGCATTGCCGCGGATCACCAGCTGCTCGCCGGACCAGTTGCCGACGAACACCGGCTTGTAGTCCACGCCCGGCGCCAGCGACGCGCGATTGCCCTCGATCACCAGCCCGGTCGAATCGTTGCGCGCCCCCTCCGGCGCGACGGTGATCATCGTCGAGTGATTGTCCTTGTCGCGCCCCATCACGAAGGCGTTGTCGGCGATCCGCCCGCGCGCGCCGTTCGACAGGTCGATCATGTAATTGGTGGTATGCCCCTGCGTATCGTCGAAGCTGTTGCCGACGATCTCCACGCGCGGCGCACGCACCTTCAGGTAATGGCCGCCACGTCCGCGCTCGAACCGCGAGGCGGTCACCTTAGCCGCGCCGTAACCGCCGACATAAACGGCATGCGCGCCATTGCCGGTCGGATCCTTGCCCAGCCCCGCGAAGGTCGAATGGTCGATCGAGACCGTGGCGGACGGATCCTCCGCGGTCAGGATGCCGCACTGGCTGTCGAGGAACATCGACTGCACCACCGACAGGTTGCCGTGTTCCAGCCGGATGCCCGCGCCGTTGCCGTCGCCCACCTCCAGATGCGTGAACACGATCCCCTCGACCCGCGCGCCGCGCCCGCGCAGCACCAGCGCGGCCTTGTCCTCGCACGTCACGCGCGTGAAGATGACGCTGCCGGGCTTGTCCGCGACGAAGGCGATCCGCCCCTTCTCCTGCACGGCGCAGTCGCGATAGGTGCCCGGCGGGATATGGATCGTCCCTTCCCCGTCGCCGATCGCATCGACCGCCTGTTGCAGCGTGCCGAATACCTGGTCGCCGACGACGAAGCGCCCGGTCGGCGCCTGCGCGCTGGCCGAGGCGGCGGCGGCGAAGGTCAGGGCAAGGGCAGCGATACGGCGCATCAGGCATCTCTCCGGCAGCGAAAGCCGCCCGCGCTCATGCCATAACGCGCGGGGACGCGCCCCACCCGACCGGGCGGGGCGCGTCCCTATTTGAACCACCGGCCGTGATGGCCCGGGTCAGGCTTCCTCGGTCGCCATCTGCGACAGCGCGTCGATAATCGCCTTGTTGAACGCGGGGATGTCGTCGGGATTGCGGCTGGTGATGAGGTTGCCGTCGATCACGACCTCCTCGTCCACCACGTCGCCGCCGGCATTCTCCAGGTCGGTACGGATCGACGGATATCCTGTCAGCCGGCGACCGTCGATCACCTCCGCCTCGACCAGCAGCCACGGCGCGTGGCAGATCGCGGCGACGATCTTGTCATCGTCCATGAAGTCCTCGACGATCTCCAGCGCGCGCTCCTCCAGCCGCAATTTATCGGGGTTGGCGACCCCGCCGGGCAGGACCAGCGCGTCGTAATCGTCGGGGTTTACCTCCTCCAGCGTCAGGTCGGGGGTGGCGGTTTCCGCCTTGTTGATATCGCCCTTCATGCCCTGGATCGGGTCGCGCCTGATCGACGCCAGCGTCACGGTGGCGCCGGCGGCTTCCAGCGCCTTTTTCGGTTCGAACAGCTCCACGGTTTCAAAACCGTCGGCGGCGATCATCAGCACGCGGGCTTGCGACAGGTCGGCCATGGAAATCTCCTGAATGTCTGGAAAGATGTGCCTGGGGGCGGTGGCAGAACCCCCGCCTGCCCCGCCCCGTTCCGGAACGAAGCGACGGCCCGCGCATTTCCCGAGACCATTGGTCGGAGCATCCGGACCGGAAAGGCGAAGGGCGCGTGGCGCGAGCGATCACCTATTGCGATGACGAGGAACCCGGTATCACCCGGAAGAAGACCCGCCACGGCAAATGGGCCTATCACTTGCCGGACGGCACCCGGATCACCGATCGCGACGAAATCGACCGGCTCAACGCGATCGGCCTGCCCCCCGCCTATACCGACGCCTGGTTCTGCCCCCATGCGCATGGCCACATCCAGGCGATCGGCTGGGATGAAAAGGGGCGAAAGCAATATCGCTATCACCTCGACTTCCGTGCGCAGCAGGAAGCCGCGAAATACGATTTGTGCGCGCCGTTCGGACAGGCGCTGGCCCGGCTGCGCGCGCGGGTGGAAAGCGACCTGGCGCGACGGACGCACAGCAAGGAGCGCACCGTCGCCGCGATCGTCAAGTTGCTAGACATCGCATCGCTGCGCATCGGGAACGAAAGCTATGCCAGGGCAAACAAGAGTTTCGGACTGACCACGCTGCGCGATCGGCATGCCGACATTCGCGGCGCCACGCTGACGCTGGAATATCGCGCCAAGTCGGGCAAGCAGCGGCGGCTGAAGATCACCGACGGCAGCCTGGCCCGCTTCGTGAAGAAGTGCCAGGACCTGCCGGGACAAAAGCTGTTCCAATATGTCGGCGATGATGGCGCGGCGCACGGCGTCACCTCCTCCGACGTCAACGCCTATATCCGCGAGGCGACCGGCGGGGAATTCACCGCCAAGCATTTCCGTACCTGGGGGGCCAGCGTCACCGCGTTCGAGGCGCTGGTGGAGGCCGAAGCGCCGATCGGGCTGAAAACGATGCTGGAGCCGGTCGTCGCGCGGCTGGGCAACACGCCCGCGATCGCCCGCAAATCCTATGTCCACCCCGCGCTGATCGACCTGGGCAAGGACAAGGCCGCGCAGGCCGTGTTTCGCCAGTCGCTGCGGCTGCCGCGCGCGACGCACTATCTGACCCGTATCGAGCGCGGGCTGATAGCCTTCCTGGAAACCGCCGGCGCGTGCGAGCGAAAGGCCGCCTGACATGAGCAATGCCAAGGCCGCCGCGCCCGCGCTGGACACGGGCCGCGTCGGGGATCAGATGACCGCGCTGTTCGGTTCGGCGGTGACGTGGCTTCAGGAACGCTGGCTGGAAATCCTGATCGCGATCGGCGCGGGCGTCGCCATCGCGCTGCTGCTGTTCTGGCTGCGCAGTCTCGGCGCGCGGCTGGCGGCGCGCAGCACGTCGGGCAAGGGCTGGTCCGCGGTCGTCGGGCGCGCGATCGAGCGGACCGGCGGCTTTTTCATCGTGATGGTGTCCGCGCGGCTGGTCAGCGGTTACGCCGCGACGCCGCCGGAAGTCGAAAAGACCGCCGGCTTCCTGTTCACCGTTGCCGCGGTGTTCCAGGCGGCGGTGTGGGCGCGCGAACTGATCCTGGGCGCGATCGAGCATCGCACCCGCTCCGAACATTACAGCGGCGAAGCGCTGATGAGCGCGATGGGGCTGATCCGCCTGCTGGTCAGCTTCGCGGTGTTCGCGATCGCGCTGGTCGTCGTGCTCGACAATCTCGGCGTCAACGTCACCGGGCTGGTCGCGGGTCTCGGCGTCGGCGGCATCGCGATCGGCCTCGCCGCGCAGGGCATCTTCGGCGACCTGTTCGCGGCGCTGGCGATCATCTTCGACCGGCCGTTCCGGCGCGGCGACAAGATCAGCTACGACAATACCAGCGGCGTGATCGAGGCGATCGGGCTGAAATCGACGCGCATCCGCGCCTTCACCGGCGAATTGCGGATCATCTCGAACCGCAACCTGCTGGACAAGGAAATCCAGAACACGACGATGCGCGATCATGTCCGCGTCGCCTATACGATCGGCGTCGCGTACGAGACGCCGCCGGAGACGCTGGCCCGCCTTCCCGACATCCTGACCGAACTGGTCGAGGCCGAAGGCGCGACGGTCGCGCGCGCCGGGTTCGAGAGCTTCGGCGCGTCGAGCCTCGACTTCGTGCTGCAGGTCGATACGCCGGGCGACGACTGGGGCACTGCCCATGCCACGCGCAATCGCCTGCTGGTGGCGATCATGCGTCGCTTCGCGAAGGAGGGGATCAGCATTCCTTATCCGACGCAGACCACCTTCACCGCCGCGCCCGACGGGCAATTGGTCATGCCCTATCCCGAACACGTCCAGCTGACGCCGCCCGCCGACGCTTCGCGTTGAACCTGCCGCCCCCTCGCGACGTTGAGCGGGGGAAGAGGAGAAGACGCCATGAAGAATGCGCTGCTGTCCGCACTGATGCTTGCCACCGTCACCGCCCCGTTGGCGGTGGCCCCCGCCGATGCCCAGCGCCGCGATCGTGACCGCGACTATCGCTGGCATGGCGAAGACCAGAATTGGAACCCGTCCGACAGTTATCGCGAGGGCCGCTATCGCGAACGCCGCCTGACCCGCAACGATCGCATCTATCGCGGTCAGGACGGGCGCACTTATTGCCGTCGCAACGACGGCACCACGGGGCTGGTGATCGGCGGCGTCGGCGGCGCGGTGCTCGGCAACGTGCTGGGCGGCGGCCTGCTCGGCACGCTGGCGGGGGGCGCCGGCGGCGCGTTGCTGGGG
>NZ_LSJO01000624.1:0-1853 GCF_001556735.1 Sphingomonas sp. CCH9-F2
GGCGGGCGCGGCCTGTGCCATGGCCGGGATGGTCAGCGCGGCGATACCCGAAAGCAGACACCAGCGGGTGCGTGCGGAAAACAGCATGTTGATTCATTCCCCTTACGGCCATCGGGCCGACAAGGGCGCGCTAGGTCGATTCGGGGGCAGCGTGATGACGGTTCGATGACAGACGAAGACCCGCGAACATCATCTGTTTTTCATTTTGATGACGCGAAAGTGATGTGACGTGCTTGGATAAAAGGATGCCGAGGAGAAGTGATCGACGTATTGGGTGATCTGTTTTTGTGTGGATACCATGACGCGATGACATCTTTCACGATGCTTCACACCACGGCTTCGCGGATCGCCTCCATTGCGACGAAGGTGGACGTGTGTGCGACATGGGGCAAGGCGGAAATGCGTTCGCCCAACACCTCGCGATAGCGGCGGATGTCGGCGGTGCGCACCTTCAGCAGATAATCGAAGCTGCTGGCGATCATGTGGCATTCCTCCACTTCGGGTATCTTCAGCACCGCGCGGCGGAAATCCTCGAGCGCGGCCTCGCGCGTGTCGGACAGCTTCACTTCGGCGAAGGCGACATGGTCCAGTCCCAGCCGTGCAGGGTCGATCACTGCGCGGAACCCCAGGATATAACCATCCGCGATCAACCGCTTGAGCCGAACCTGACACGGCGTCTTCGACAGCCCCACCTGCCGCGCGAGATCGGCAACGGAGAGGCGACCGTCGGCGCGCAACGCCGCGACGATGCGTAGGTCGAACGGGTCGAGAGGATCGGTCCTGGCGGCCATATGTACTGCAATCCCGCGTGATTGAAGGTTGATCAGCGCGACGACGGGCGTGTTATGGTCTGATCGCCGTGCCGCTTTCTGATAGGGGATCGGCATGACCGACGCCACGCCCCTGTTCGCCGCCTTCGCGCCGCCCGTCCGCCAGCCGACCGGCTTGCGCGTCGCGATCACCGCCGCATACCGCCGTCCTGAGGCGGAGGCGATGGCGCCGCTGCTGGATGAGGCGACGCTGCCCGATGCGGTGCGCGAGGCGGCGGCGCGCACCGCCACCGCTTTGGTCACCGCACTGCGCAACAAGCACAAGGGCAATGGCGTCGAGGGGCTGGTGCAGGAATATGCGCTGTCCAGCCAGGAGGGCGTCGCGCTGATGTGCCTGGCCGAGGCGCTGCTGCGCATTCCCGACACCGCGACGCGCGATGCGCTGATCCGCGACAAGATCGCGGGTGGGGACTGGCGCTCGCACGTCGGTGACGGGCGGTCGCTGTTCGTCAATGCGGCCAGTTGGGGGCTGGTGGTGACCGGCAAGCTGACCGGCAGCGTCAATGATAGCGGGCTGTCGGCGGCGCTGACGCGCCTGATCGCGCGCGCGGGCGAGCCGGTGATCCGCCGCGGGGTGGACATGGCGATGCGGATGATGGGCGAACAGTTCGTCACCGGCGAGACGATCGCCGAGGCGCTGCGCCGCGCCCGCCCGCTGGAGGCGCGTGGTTTCCGCTACAGCTACGACATGTTGGGGGAGGCGGCGACCACCGCCGCGGATGCCGATCGCTATTACCGCGATTACGAGGCGGCGGTCCATGCGATCGGCGCGGCATCGGCGGGGCGCGGCGTCTACGAAGGGCCGGGAATTTCGATCAAGCTGTCGGCGCTGCACCCGCGCTATTCCCGCGCGCAGGCGGAGCGGGTGATGGCGGAGCTGCTGCCGCGGGTGAAGGCGCTGGCGCTGCTGGCGCGGCAGTACGACATCGGCTTGAACATCGATGCGGAGGAGGCTGACCGGCTGGAACTGTCGCTCGACCTGCTCGAAAGCCTGGCGCTCGACCCCGAGCTGAAGGGCTGGGC
>NZ_LSJO01000625.1:0-9076 GCF_001556735.1 Sphingomonas sp. CCH9-F2
GTTCGCGGCGCTCGGCCTTCTTCTGGCTGGGCGGTTGCGCGCGTTCGCCGACGTTTGTCACGTCGAAGGTCGACAGCCGGCGCCCGTCGCCGACGTCACCCGGAACGAAGAAGCCAAGCCGCAGCAGCGTCCAGACGATCAGCGCCGCGATTCCCAATGCCAGCAGGACCGACGCGGTCCGGCTGCCGGCATCGGCGCGGGCATGATACGACGAATTTCGGTACGTCGCCGTCCGCATGGCGTGCGCGATACAATGCCGCGCGGGCGTCGGCAATCGGGCCGCGGGTTACAAAGCCGTCATGTGGCGGGGAAGTTGCGGCCGCCGGGGCCGAAGCCCCGGCTTTGCCATGCCGGCCGAGCTCGGGCACGTCAGGCGATCGGCGTTGCCGAGGCCCGCCACCCTCCGATCAGTTCTTTTCCTTGTCGACCAGCTTGTTGGCACCGATCCACGGCATCATCGCGCGCAGTTCGCTGCCGGTCTTCTCGATCTGATGCGCCGCGGCGGCCTTGCGCGCGGCCTTCAACTCGGGCTGGCCGGCGCGGTTGTCGAGGACGAAATTCTTGACGAAGCGCCCCGACTGGATGTCGGCCAGCACGCGCTTCATCTCCTTCTTGGTCTCGTCGGTAATGATCCGCGGGCCGGTGGTGATGTCGCCATATTCGGCGGTGTTGCTGATCGAATAGCGCATGTTGGCGATGCCGCCTTCATACAGCAGGTCGACGATAAGCTTGGTTTCGTGGAGGCACTCGAAATACGCCATCTCCGGGGCGTAGCCCGCCTCGACCAGCGTTTCGAACCCGGCCTGGATCAGGTGGGTGATGCCGCCGCACAGCACCGCCTGCTCGCCGAACAGGTCGGTTTCGCACTCTTCCTTGAAGTTCGTCTCGATGATGCCCGAACGGCCGCCACCCACGCCCGAGGCATAGGCCAGCGCGATATCGTGCGCGTTGCCGCTGGCATCCTGCTGCACCGCGATCAGGCACGGTACGCCGCCGCCCTTCACATACTCGCTGCGTACGGTGTGGCCCGGACCCTTGGGGGCGATCATGATGACGTCGATGTCGGCCGGCGCCTCGATCAGCCCGAAGTGGACGTTGAGGCCGTGCGCGAACGCCAGCGCGGCGCCGGGGCGCACGTTGCCCTTCAGGTCATTCTCCCAGATCGCGGCCTGATGCTCGTCGGGGGCCAGGATCATGATGATGTCGGCCCAGGCGGCGGCATCCTTGTTCGACATGACCTTGAAGCCGGCGCCTTCGGCCTTCTTCGCGGTGGCCGACCCCTCGCGCAGCGCGATCGCGACGTCCTTCACGCCCGAATCGCGCAGATTCTGCGCATGGGCGTGCCCCTGCGAGCCATAGCCGACGATGGCGATCTTCTTGGCCGTCAGCAGGTTCAGATCGGCGTCGCGATCGTAATAGACCTTCATGTGTTCATTCCCTTTCGAATTGTCCGTCATGCCAGCGCAGGCTGGCATCTCGTGCGGCAGGCGTTCCGGCCGTTGCAGCGGAGACCCCGGCTTTCGCTGAGGGGACGGTGGGTGGTGTGATTGATTTACGCCGCGTCCTTGCCGCGGGCGATGGCGACGATGCCGGTGCGGGCGACTTCGATCAGGCCGACTTCGCCCATCAGCTCGACGAACTTGTCGATCTTCTCGATCCCGCCGGTCACCTCGAAAACGAAGCTGCTGGTCGTCGCATCGACGACGCGCGCGCGATAGACGTCGGCCAGGCGCAGCGCCTCGATCCGATGATCGCCGGTACCGCGCACCTTCACCAGCGCCAGCTCGCGCTCGACATGCGGCCCCTCCGCGGTCAGATCGTGGACGCGGTGGACGGGCACCAGCCGGTCGAGCTGCGCCACGATCTGCTCCAGCGTCGCGGGCGATGCGCTGGTGACGATCGTGATCCGGCTGACCGCCTTGTCCGCGGTCACCTCCGACACGGTCAGGCTTTCGATATTGTAGCCGCGCGCGGTGAACAGACCGGCGATGCGCGCCAGAATACCGGGCTCGTTATCGACGATCACCGCCAGCGTATGGCGTTCGGCCTTCTCTTCGCTGATATGCACTATAGCGTCACCCCGGCGACATCCGGGGTCTCCCTGTTGTGAGCGCGCCCTTGCGGCACAAGACCCCGGATTTCGCCGGGGTGACGATCGTCAGACCAGCGCCTTCGCCTCGTCGTCCATCGTTCCCGATACCTCGTTGGCCTGCAGGATCATCTCGGTATGCGCGGCGCCCGAGGGGATCATCGGGAAGCAATTGGCAAGCTTCGCCACCATGCAGTCGACCATCACCGGGCCGTCATGCGCCAGCATGTCGGCGATCCCCGCCTCCAACTGGTCGGGCGTTTCGATGCGGATGCCCTTCCAGCCATAGGCCTCGGCCAGCTTCACGAAATCGGGCAGCGCATCCGAATAGCTTTCGGAATAGCGGCTCTCATAGGTCAGTTCCTGCCATTGGCGGACCATGCCCATATATTCGTTGTTGAGGATGAACACCTTCACCGGCAGGCGATATTGCGTCGCCGTCGCCAGTTCCTGAATGTTCATCTGGATCGACGCCTCGCCCGCGATGTCGATGACCAGCGCCTTCGGGTTGCCCAACTGCGCACCGATCGCGGCGGGCAGGCCATAGCCCATCGTGCCAAGGCCGCCCGACGTGAGCCACTTGTTGGGCAGGTCGAACCCGAAATGCTGCGCGGCCCACATCTGGTGCTGTCCGACCTCGGTGGTGATGATCGGCGAGCGCGCGTGCGTCGCCTCCCACAAAGCGCGGATCGCGCGCTGTGGCATGATCTCCTTGGTCGATTCGGGAAAGGCGAGGCATTTCTTCGCGCGCCATTCCGCGATCCGCTGCCACCAGCCGCTGGTGTCGGGCTTGGGATGCTGGCGTGCCTTCCACACGCGCACCATGTCCTCCATCGCGTGGCCGGCGTCAGCGACAATCGCCAGGTCGATGCGCACCGTCTTGTTGATGCTCGACCGGTCAATGTCGATATGCACCTTGCGGCTGTTCGGGCTGAATGCGTCCAGCCGGCCGGTGACCCGGTCGTCGAAGCGCGATCCGATCGCAACGACCAGATCGGCCTGGTTCATCGCCATGTTGGCTTCGTAGGTGCCGTGCATCCCCAGCATTCCCAGCCACGCCGGGCCGCTGGCGGGATAGGCGCCGAGGCCCATCAACGTGGAGGTGACCGGCGCGCCGGTGATGCGCGCCAGCTCCTGCAGCAGCTGCGACGCGGCCGGGCCGGCGTTGATGATGCCACCACCGGTGTAGAGGACCGGACGCTCCGCGGCGGCCAGCATGTCGACGACCTGCTCGATCGCAGCGCGATCCGCCTTCAGCGCGGGGCGATAGGTCTTGTGCTGGATCGGGCCGGGCTTCTGATACTTCGCGGTGGCGACCTGCACGTTCTTGGGGATGTCGACCACCACCGGGCCGGGGCGGCCCGAGGTGGCGATATGAAACGCCTCATGGATCACCGGGCCGAGCCGGGCGGGATCCTTCACCAGGTAATTGTGCTTCGTGCAGTGGCGCGTGATGCCGACGGTGTCGGCCTCCTGAAAGGCGTCCGAGCCGATCAGCGTCGTCGGCACCTGGCCGGTGATGACCACCATCGGGATCGAATCCATCAGCGCATCGGTGATCCCGGTGACGGCGTTGGTCGCGCCCGGACCGGAGGTGACCAGCACGACGCCTGGCTTGCCGGTGGAACGGGCATAGCCCTCCGCGGCATGGGTCGCGGCCTGTTCGTGGCGCACCAGGATGTGCTTGATCCGGCCCGACCGGAACAGCGCGTCATAGATCGGGAGAACGGCGCCGCCAGGGTAGCCGAACACGACCTCCACGCCGAGATCGCACAGCGCCTCGACCAGGATGTCTGCTCCGCTCTTCTCGGTCACGTCACGTCTCCTCATGCACGGCAGCGGCGTGTGTAGCCGCTGCGGAGCCGGCGCGCTACGGCATCGAAAGTTACGCGTCAACCGCTTTATGTGAAATAAAATTGCGAATTGTTGCGACTGCTTCGTTGCCAGTCAGCGGGGGGCTGGTGGCGGAACCACGTGTATTGACGCTTGGCATAGCGCCGGGTGGCCAGTTGCGCGCGCGCCAGCGCCTCGTCCCGCGAAAGCGCGCCGCCCAGCATCGCGGCAACCTCCGGCACGCCGATGGCACGGCGGACGGGGGCGTCGGCGGGCACGTCCGCGCGGGCGATGAGCGCCACGACCTCCTCGACCGCGCCTTGTGCGAACATTGACGCCAGCCGGGCGTCGCACCGCTGCATCAACTCCTCGCGATCCGGCAGCAGCACGAGCGCGCGCAGATCGACCGCCCCGCCGATCCCGCCTTCCCGCTGCGCCTGCCACGCGGCAAGCGGGCGACCGGTCGAGCGGACGACTTCGAGTGCGCGGGCGACGCGCGTGGTGTCGGCGGGGGCGAGGCGCGCCGCGGCGGCCGGGTCCTCTACGGCCAGCGCGGCATGTGCCTGCGCCACGGGCAGCGCGCGGACCGCCTCACGGATTGCGGGGTCGATCGCGGGAACGGGGGCGATCCCGTCGAGCAGGGTGCGCAGGTACAGGCCGGTTCCGCCGACCAGCACGGGCACCTGGCCGGCCGCGTGGACCTCGCCGATCACCGCGCGCGCCTCGGCCGCCCAGCGCGCGGCGGAGCAGCTGTCGGCGCCATCGACATGGCCGAACAGCCGGTGCGGCACGCGCGCCTCGTCGGCGGGGGACGGGCGCGCCGACAGGATGCGCAGGTCGCGATAGACCTGGCTGGCGTCGGCATTGACCACCACGCCGCCGATCCGCTCCGCCAGTTCGATCGCGAGCGCGCTCTTGCCGCTGGCGGTCGGCCCTGCGATGAGCGCCAGCCTTGGCAGGTCCTGGGATTTTTCGGGGGAAGACATGTTCACGGCGACGCTGATAGCAGCAGGGCGGCTGACGCCCAATGTGGTGGCCGACGCGAACGACCGGCTGGCGACGGCGGGCTGCGCGCCGACGACGTTGCACTGGATCGACCAGGGCGATGCCGCCGACCTGCATTTCGAACTGGCGGCGGATGCGGCGCGCGCGGCGCTGGAGGGGGCGTTCCCGGACGTCGACGTGGTGGTCCAGCCGCGCGACGGACGCCGCAAGATGCTGCTGGTCGCCGACATGGATTCGACGATGATTACGGTCGAGTGTATCGACGAACTGGCCGATTATGCCGGCATCAAGCCGAAGATCGCGGCCATCACCGAGGCGGCGATGCGCGGCGAGCTGGATTTCGAGGCGGCGCTGGACGCGCGCGTCGCACTGCTGAAGGGGCTGGACGCAGGCGTGATCGACGCCTGCCTGCGCGAGCGGGTGCGGCTGATGCCGGGTGCGCAGACGCTGGTGCGTACGATGCGCGGCTGGCGCGCGCGGGCGGTGCTGGTATCGGGGGGCTTCACGCGCTTCGCGGAGCCGGTCGCACGTGACATCGGCTTCGACGAGGCGATCGCCAATGTCCTGGAGATCGAGGACGACGTGCTGACCGGCACGGTCGCGCGGCCGATCGTCGGCGCGGCGACGAAGAAGGCGACGCTGCTCGACCGCCGCGCGGCGCTGGGGCTGGCCGAGGCCGCGACACTGGCGGTCGGGGATGGCGCCAACGACCTGGCGATGATCGAGATCGCGGGGCTGGGCGTCGCCTACCACGCCAAGCCGGTGGTCGCGGCGGCGGCGGCGGCCCGCATCGAACAAGGCGATCTTACCGCGCTGCTATGGGCGCAGGGGGTGCCGAAGGCGGAATGGGCCGCGGCCTGAGCCGCGGCCGGCCGCGCGTAGGTCGGTCGGAAGCCGCTTTAAAGGAAGGGGCGCCCGCCGGTGACGGGGACGGTCGCGCCGGTGATGTAGCTCGCCTCGTCGCTGGCCAGCAGGACGTAGGCTGGTGCCAGTTCGGCGGGCTGCGCGGCGCGGCCGAGCGGGGTGTTCTCGCCGAACGTCTTTACCGCCTCGGGCGGCATCGTCGACGGGATTAGCGGGGTCCACACCGGCCCGGGGGCGACCGCGTTCACGCGAATATTCTTCTTAGCCAGCATCTGCGCCAGCCCGGCGGTGAAATTGTGGATCGCACCCTTGGTGGTGGCATAGGCGAGCAGTTGCGCGTTCGGGCTGTCGGCATTGATCGACGTGGTGTTGATGATCGACGCGCCCGCGCGCAGATGTGGCACCGCAGCCTTCGACAGATAGAACATCGCGTGGATGTTCGTCGCGAAGGTGACCTGCCATTCCTCGTCCGCAATGTCCTCCAGCTCTGCGAAGCTGGCTTGGTGCGCGGCATTGTTGACCAGAATGTCGAGCCGCCCGAACGCCTCGATCGTCCTTGCCACGACCGCGCGGGCATGATCGGGGACGCTTATGTCGCCGGGGATCAGCAGCGCGCGGCGTCCCGCTTCCTCGACCAGTCGCTGCGTTTCGCGCGCGTCTTCCTCCTCGTTCAGATAGGAGATCGCGACATCGGCGCCTTCGCGCGCGAAGGCCAGCGCCACCGCGCGGCCGATCCCGCTGTCGCCGCCGGTGACGATCGCGACCCGATCGGTGAGGCGGCCGTGGCCGACATAGCTGTGTTCGCCATGGTCGGGGCGCGGGTCCATCGCGGCGGTCGTGCCCGGCATCGCCTGCTGCTGCTCGGGATAGGGCGGGGTGGGATAGTCGGTCATGGGGAAGCGTCCTCGCGGCAGTTTGCGGTACGCTTTCCCAATGGGCGGCCGGGGAGCGGCGTTCCCCGGCCTGACCTGCATCAGCCAGTTCGCACTCGCTCCGCCACCAGCGTGTCGACCACGCCCGGATCGGCGAGCGTCGAGGTATCGCCCAGATTGGTCAAATCGTCCTCCGCAATCTTGCGCAGGATGCGGCGCATGATCTTGCCGGAGCGCGTCTTGGGCAGGCCGGGCGCGAACTGGAGCGCGTCGGGGCTGGCGATCGGGCCGATTTCGTTGCGCACCCACTGGCGCAACGTCGCGCGCAGTTCGTCCGACGGCTCCTCACCGGCGTTGAGCGTGACGAAGGCGTAGATGCCTTGGCCCTTCACCTCGTGCGGCATGCCGACCACCGCCGCCTCCGCAACCGTCGAATGCGCGACCAGCGCGGATTCGACTTCCGCAGTGCCCATGCGATGCCCCGACACATTGATCACGTCATCGACGCGGCCGGTGATCCAGTAATAGCCATCGGCATCGCGCCGGCAGCCGTCGCCGGTAAAGTACTTGCCCGGATAGGTGGTGAAGTAGGTCTGGAAGAAGCGCTCGTGGTCGTTCCAGACCGTTCGCATCTGTCCCGGCCAGCTGTCGGTCAGCACCAGATTGCCCTCGGTCGCGCCCTCCAGCACCGCGCCCTCGGCATCGACCAGCTCGGGCCGCACGCCCGGCAGCGGCTTTGTCGCCGACCCGGGCTTCAGATCGGTGGCATAGGGCAGGGGAGAGATCAGGATGCCGCCGGTCTCTGTTTGCCACCAGGTATCGACGATCGGGCAGCGCCCGTCGCCTACCACGCGATGATACCAGCCCCATGCCTCCGGGTTGATCGGCTCGCCGACGGTGCCCAGCAGCCGCAGCGAGGCGCGGCTGGACTTCGTCACCCAACCGTCGCCCTCGCGCATCAGCGCGCGGATCGCAGTGGGGGCGGTGTAGAGGATGTTGACCCCCAGCCGGTCGATCGTTTCCCACAGCCGCCCGTGATCGGGATAGCTGGGGACGCCGTCGAACATCACCGTCGTCGCGCCATTGGCGAGCGGACCGTAGACGACATAGGAATGGCCGGTGACCCAGCCGATATCGGCGGTGCACCAGAACAATTCGCCGTCGCGGTAATCGAACACGTCGCGGAACGTCTTGGTCACCCACACCAGATAGCCGCCGGTGGTGTGCAGCACGCCCTTCGGCTTCCCCGTCGAGCCGGAGGTGTAGAGGATGAACAGCGGATCCTCCGCCTTCATCGGTTCCGGAGGGCAATCGTCCGACACGTCCTCCAGCGCGTCGTGCAGCCACACGTCGCGGCCCGGCGTGATCGGCACGTCCCCGCCGGTACGGCGGATGACCAGGACGTGGCGCACTCCCGGGCAGTGTTCCAGCGCCTTGTCGACATTCCTCTTGAGCGGGATGCGCTTGCCGCCGCGGCACCCCTCGTCGGCGCAGATCACCACCGAGGAATCGCAATCCTGGATACGGTTCGCCAGGCTGTCGGGCGAGAAGCCGCCGAACACGATCGAATGGATCGCCCCGATCCGCGTACACGCCAGCATCGCCGCCGCAGCCTCGGCGATCATCGGCAGGTACAGCGTCACGCGATCGCCCTTGCGCACGCCGAGCCCCTTCAGGACATTGGCGAAGCGGCAGGTCTCGCGATGCAGCTCGCGATAGGTGAGGGTGCGCGTCTCGCCCGGCTCGTCACCTTCCCAGACGATCGCGGGCTGGTCGCCGCGCGTCGCCAGATGGCGGTCAAGACAATTGGCCGACACGTTCAGCGCGCCGTCCGCGAACCAGCGGATGCGGAAGTCAGCCTCGTCGAAGCTGGTGTCCTTCACGGTGGTGAATGGCGTCATCCAGTCGACGCATGTCGCCTGGTCGCGCCAATAGCCGTCGGGATCGGTCGCCGCGGCCTGCCATTGCGATTCATAGGCGGCACGATCCAGGCTGCCGGCACGACCGGTCGCGGCGGGATAGAGGGTTTCGGTCATGCGCTCTCCTTTGTCCGAACTTCTGTGTCCTATGGGATCAGGTGTGTCGTCTGCAGCGGGGAACGGTCAAGGCGCCAGACCGTTCAAAGGGGCGAAGCGCGTATGACGTGCCTCGCCCGCGGGACAGCGCGGCGCATGTTTCAGAAAAAATGCGTTCTCGCCAAAAAACTGTCATCGAATCGGTTGACGGGTTTGGAAGTGCCCCATATATGCCGCTTCACCGACGGGGCGTACCACACGGAACGCTTCGAAAGTCACAGCAAAGCAGGCGCTTAGGACCGCCCCGATAAAAAGGGGATGGGACAAGGCGTCGGTTTTTGCCGCTCTTTGACATTGTGATTGAGATGAAGGGACATGTGGACGGTGGTTCTGCGGGT
>NZ_LSJO01000626.1:0-2412 GCF_001556735.1 Sphingomonas sp. CCH9-F2
CGAGTACATCACCCAAACCCGCGAGGCCTCGTCAGGCAATTAGGGGGCAACGACAGAGGTCGTCCACACATGACCTCGACGCCATCTTCGGAGAAGATGTTGTTCACCAGATCGACATCCTCTTCAATTTCCGGCCGGGCCCCGCTCTCAGGAATGAGGCGGCGCACGGCAAACTGCCTTGGGGCGCCTTTTTCCATCACGCTACGATCTTCGGCTGTTGGTTCATTTTCGGCCTCACCTGTCGGCCGCTCTTCCATGAGTGGGACGATAAGATCGCGCCTCTTCTCTATAACGAGACAATGGAGATGATCTAAAAGGACCTTCTCGCTCAAGAGCTGCTGCTCGGGGGTGGTCGCCTCCCGCCCCCCGAACTGGACGCTATAGCTAACGACTACATCGGCGGCAGGAACCGGATCTGGATCAAGCCGCTATATGGCCTCCCATCCGGTCGTGAAGTCGAGTTCGTTGATGAAGTCGATGGGCGATTGCCATGCGACGCCGCAATCATCACAGACATTGGGGACCTTGCGGTTCGCCCCCTGCTTCCCGGCGCTCGACACCTCGGCCGTGACAACGCAACGGTCTGCATGGCCCAGCGCTGCAGCAATCAGGAACGGGTCCTGTCCGATCTTGATTAGGTCCGCCTCGGTGAGTTGCGGCCCGTATTTCGCCAGCACCACCTGCACCTTGGCCGCGTCGGTCGGTTCGGCGAGGCGCAGCACCTTCTTATGATCTGCGTCCTTCATCCAGACAGCGAGTTCGTCGGTGCCCCCCTCAACCTCGGCATAGATCTCGCTCGGCATCTTTACCGTCCCGACCGCCGCATGGTGCAGGATCCAGCGCCAAAACTCGGGAACGCGGTTCAGCGCATACCAAGTGCGATGAGCGTTGATCAGTGTGTTCGCATCCAACAGGTAGATCATCAGCCGAACGCCCGCCGCGGTTCGGCGAGTAGCGGGTATACCGCCATTGGCTTGACCCCCAGCATGCGGGCAGCACGGGTGGGGGTTAGCGAGCCTTCAGCCATCCCCCTGCGCGCTACGTCGAGAAGCGCCGCGCCGAGGCGGTGACGGCGAACGATATACCAGTTCGGTCCCCCATCCTTCGCTCGATTCCGCTCTCGTTCCCGCTCCTTGTTCGCCAGCCACTCGGCGCGAAACTGGTCGCGAAGCCCCTCCCACCGCGCTGCCGTAATGCGTCCGCCAAGGTGAAGCTGATAAGCGATCATAGTCCGACTGACCCGCGCGCGATCGGCAAGGGCGTCGATCTGCCGCACGTCGCCCACACCGCCTGTCAAAGGCAGATCGGCAATCTCGGCGCGATCGATTAAGACCGCCGCGGCGGCATCGTTGCACAGCTTCTCAACCTCGCCGTCTGGCGGGCCACCGCTCACCCCGCCCTGGCCGAGAAGCAGGTGGGCCAACTCGTGCAGCAAGGTGAACGACCAGGCGGCCTTTGCGTCCTGATCGTTGACGACGATGAAAGGAGCGAGGGGATCTGCGATTGCGAAGCCGCGGAAGATGTTGACCTCAATCGCTGTGGACCAGTGCCCGCAGTCGCCCGCGAGCAAGACGAACACGCCTTGTGCCTCAACGAGGGAGCGCAGGTAGGTGAAAGCATCGTCGGCCGAGCCGCGGGCACGAAACTGCCGTCGATCGAAGCCGACCGCCTCTACCAGCGCTGCAGCAAGAGCATGGGGATCGCGCGCGCCCGTTCGCGACCCTACGAGCGCCACTTCGGCGACATCGTCGTCGTCCTCCAGCGTGTCGCGCACAAGCGACTGTCGTGCTTTCACATCGCGCAGCAAGGTTGCGAGAAGGATGTTCGACGGATCACCCTCGGCAGGTAGGGTGCGGAAGTCCTGGCCCGTGTCAGCTGGGCGAGGAACCTCTGGCATGTAGAAGGTTAGCAGTGGACGGTGATACTGCTGAGCCATGCGCTGAAGTAAGGAGGCGGACGGGGCTTCTTCCCCAGCCTCTATAGCGGCGAGCCGGTCTGCGCCGCTCGTTCCACGAGCGGCATTCAGACTGATCTTGCGGGCAGCCGCCTCCCGGTCGAGACCCGCGGTCTCT
Source organism: Sphingomonas sp. CCH9-F2 (assembly GCF_001556735.1). Taxonomy (NCBI): domain Bacteria; kingdom Pseudomonadati; phylum Pseudomonadota; class Alphaproteobacteria; order Sphingomonadales; family Sphingomonadaceae; genus Sphingomonas; species Sphingomonas sp. CCH9-F2. Next base: position 2,073 of record NZ_LSJO01000626.1, read on the forward strand.
CGTGCCCAGATCAGGACTTCAGGGTTCACACCAGCCACAGAATGACAATGCACGAGCACAAGCTAAATCGCCAGCGGCCATGATAGGCGGACCCGGAGGCATGCTGTTCCGGCAACTGTCTCTAGTTGTTCCAGCTTAGTTCACGCCGTTTCAGCGTGCTTATCACCGACCTATTACCGAACTTTCGGCCGATCGGAGCGACCAAGCCTCTAAGTGCTTGTAATCGCTGGTGACCCCTACGGGACTCGAACCCGTGTTTTCGCCGTGAGAGGGCGACGTCCTAGACCGCTAGACGAAGGGGCCGTGTGCGGTGTGGAGGCGCGCTGTTAGGGGGTGGGGC